>DAOTAC010000247.1:0-3905 GCA_035382325.1 Bacillota bacterium
AGACAGGGCAACTGCGATGGGTTGTTGTGAGAGCCTTGCGCAGGGAGTGATGGGGCTTGCCGGGCCGGTAATCGGAGCAGTACTTGTCACCCGGTTTGGCGGAGTCAGCACTCAGGGGATCAGGCCGCTGTTCCTGATCGCTTCGGCTCTTTCCCTCGTGTCGCTCCTCCTCATATCCACCCAGCTGTCGCAGACCGAATACGTTGCGGCGGAGAAGGCAAGCCTCCGGGCCGGCCTCAGGCCGCTTCTATTGCTGGGCGAGCGCCCTGATCTGTGGCGCTTTGTAGCCGTGTCCTGCCTAGCCAACCTGCCCACAGGCATGGTGCTTCCGTTTACCCAGGTGTTTGCACGCGAGATGAAGATGGCAGACCAGTACGTGCTGGGTGCAATGGTAACCGCCTTTGCAGTGGTAGGTCTGTTGCTTGGCGTTCCCCTGGGCAGGTTGGCCGATAGATTTGGGCGCAAGAGGATTCTCTATGCACTTGCTCCTGTGTTTTGGGCGAGCAACCTGCTACTCGTCTGGTCACCAAGTCCGGTTCTTCTGGTGTTTGCAGGCATGCTGCAGGGGACAGTCTCGATGACCCTGGTTGTAACCCAGGCCATGGCCTTCGAGCTCGTTCCCTCAAGCAGAATGAGCGATTGGCTGGCTGTTCTGCGGTTCTTTAGGATGCTCGTCGGCGCCGCCCTGGCCTTCGTGTCGGGGATCATATGGGATCACTTCGGCCCCGAGTACGTGTTCTTGCTTGCTGTCGGTATAGACGCGGCGATTCGCATCCCACTGCTTGCGGGGCTACCGGAGACGCTCGACGCGCCCGTGTAGTCGGAACTTCATCATGTTGCCACTTCGGCCTCGGCAACAAATACCTCCAGAGGCGAGCTTCTGCGCCTAATCCACCTGCCTATAGACGTGCCATTGGCGCCGCTCGCTGCCCCTATCCAGGTATATTTCGTATGTATGTCCGTTATCGCAGAGTACCCTGTAGTAGTTGCGGTGGCGCCTAGTCCTCCATGTCCTGGCAGAGGGATGAGTACCTCCGAAACCGAAATCCTGCCACTCAGAGAGAATCTCCACTACTTGCACGGTGGTGTCGTTCCACGCCAGCGCCGTCGGCGCGGTTCCGCCCGGCGAGCACTCAACTTTCGCGGGTTTTCCGATGAAATAAGGCACCAACATCACCCCATTGGTGAGCAAAGAAGCCTCACCGGTATGTGCCAGTACGTTCCGTGCTGGCCATGCTGATCGGCTACACTTCCGACTGATTGCACTGCGCCTTTAGGCACGGTGGGTTATCATCCCGTACGCTCATCGACAACTAGGCCTTGAGCTCGACGAAGAATGTGTACCGATCCGGCCTGAAGTCGGCCCTCACGAATTCCACCGGATACCCTCCGGAAATGTAGGTTGTGCGCCCCAGTCGGAGCAGGGGAGCACCGGGTGGAACTATGAGGTGGCGGGCTTGTTCTTCAGTAGCGGTGACGGCTGTTATCACTTCTGTGGCTCGTGTTACCGGCCCGACGTGCGCCTCCACTAGACAGTACAGAGAAGGAGCCCCTAGGTCGAAGTTCTCTAGAATCAGCCCATGGTGGCGGGCAAAATGGGACGCGTTGATAGAGAGTTCCTTTTCTCCGGCCAGCCTGAGGCGGACGATCCTCAGAACCGGATCGCCTGCCTTCACCTGGAGAGCCTGAGCCACATCCTCATCCGCTGGAACCCATTCCTTCCCTATCAATCTCGCGCCAGGCTTGAAACCGAGTATCCTGATTTCGTCGGAGAAACTGCGGAGCGTTACAAGTTGCTGTACGATCTTGGGCTGGCTCACAAAGCTGCCCTTTCCTCGTTTGCGGTGCACGAGTCCGTCGCGGGTCAGTGTCAGGACTGCCTGCCGCGCTGTTGTACGGCTGACGCCATACATTGCAGACAGCTCCGCTTCCGTGGGAATGGGTTCGCCCGGCTCCAGCTCTCCAGCACGTATTTTGTCGCGCAACTGGCTTGCCAACTGCTCATAAAGGGGAATCGGCGAGTTCTCATCTAGCCGAAGTACTTCAGGACACATTAAGCTCAACCCTCACCAATCTACAGGTAGTAATGTCATCATATTGCAACATACCATTCGAGACAACTACACTGACTCCTTCATTCGCTCGGTGCCCATTGCCCACTCACGCAGGTGAGTGGATCTGTTTGCGCTGCTCCTCCTGAGGAGGCTGGTATGTATGAGATTTTTGTGCTCTCGCGGCAGGAGTTTCTGAGGGGGCGTGGTATAGTAACAATACAATGTTACTACATTATGAATTTGGTTCTGATGGGTGCTTGCACCGAGCGCTGTAGGAGGTAGTCCACATGCACGAACCAATGGAACGATTCCGCTCCGTTTTTTCTGAACCCAAACCCGTAATCGGCATGGTACATCTGCCACCTCTGCCTGGGGCTCCACGCTACAACGGGGCCCAGATGGCAGACATCGCGGAGTACGCGATCAGCGAAGCCCGAAAGCTGGAGGAGACGGGCTATAGTGGGCTGATAGTTGAGAACTTCGGAGATGCCATGTTCTACAAGAGAGCTCGTCCGGAGACGATTGCGGCGATGACTTACGTGGCTAAGGCGCTTGCAGATGCGGTCAGCTTGCCTATGGGCATCTGCGTGCTGCAGAGCGACGCGATAGCTGCGATATCCATCGCCCATGTGGTCGGCGCTCGGTTTGTACGTGTTCCTTACTACACCGAAACCTACGTGGTCGACGCAGGGCTCATGGAGTCTTGCGCCGCGGACGCGCTGCGCTTTAGGAAGCTTCTGGGGTCGGATGCTCTCATCTTCGCAGATGTTCACATAAAGCATGGGTACCCATTGTCTCAGCGGCCGATACAGGAATCGGCCGAAGACGCTGTCCATAGAGGACTGGCGGATGTTGTCATAGTTACTGGGAAGAAGACCGGCGGACCGACTAATGTTGAAGATGTCCAGAAAGTGAAAACGCAGATCCCCCAGTACCCAGTGCTTGCCGGAAGCGGGATAAGCACTGCCGATGCTCACATACTGCTCGGCATCGCCGACGGAGCCATCGTCGGCACCAACCTGAAGATCAATGGCGATACTGAAAGCCCCATAGATCTGTGCAGGGCGAAAGAGCTTATGACGGTAATTCAGGGGATCAGGCAGCAGGAAGGGGATGACCAGCGGTGAAATCTAGACTTACGGCGTTCAACGAGATGTTCGGGCACAAGGCGATAATCGGTATGGTTCACCTGCCGCCATTGCCCGGCTCTCCGCTCTACGATGACAAGGGAATATCTTCGACAATCGAATTCGCAATGGACGAGGCCAGGAAGCTCCAAGATGGGGGCGTAGATGCGATAGAGATCGAGAACTACCTTGACGCCAGCTACTTCCCGGATGCCGTGGGGCCTGAGCTGGTATCGGCGATGGCCATCATCGCCCACGAAGTCCGAAAGGTTACTGATATTCCTATGGGCATCTGTATCCTTGCAGATCCCACCGCAGGTCTGGCCGTGGCCCACGCAATTCGAGCACAGTTCGTAAGAGCTACCTTCTTTACCGAGGCCTCCGTGGACGTGTCAGGGCTAGTTCTGGCACGCCCACATCAACTGCTGCGCTACCGGAAGTTCCTCGACCCGTCGGTGAAAATCTTCGCGGACGTGCACATCAAGCACTCCGCTCCGCTCGCGCCGCGGCCGATAGAGGAATCCGCGTACGATGCGGCCTACTTCCAGGCGGATGCAGTGATAGTCAGCGGCAAGCACACGGGCTTTCCAACACGCATGGATGATGTGCGCGCTGTGAAGCGAGTATTGCCTGAGGTGCCCGTCCTCATCGGCAGCGGTCTGCGGCAATCGACAGCGGCTGAGTTTTTCGAAGTGGCCGACGGAGCCATAGTTGGGTCATCGCT
>DAOTAC010000248.1:0-3888 GCA_035382325.1 Bacillota bacterium
CGATTCCGAGGAGGCTCTTCTTCACAACCGACCATGCAAAGCCCACTGAAGTCGCGCACGCGGTAAGGAGCGCGGGGACGGCCACCAGGTTGTGCGGGAGTACAGACGATAACGCCAACACAGCCCCTGCACCGCCCATCTGCCGCACGAGAAAAGCAACAGTGAACCCTATGGAGAACCCCCTGACGAACAAGATGAGCAGGGCGCCGGTAAAGCCTACCACGCTGAGGCCCGCCAGCCACACGAAGGCCGCAGAGCACAGGTTCGCGTTAACACTCGCGAGCATGGCGCTGCCGTGAGATCCGGGAGCGGCGCGGCGCAGATCCGCTAGGCCCGATTCCAGATATGAGGAGATGGCCGTACTGCCCTCTTGAATCGCTGAAGCGTAGACGGCGCCTGTACATACTCCGGCTACGAACATGACAAACGCCAACGCGTAACATCCCGCGTTGGCTCTGATGTAACCGAATGCGAGCTTCTCAGGGTAACGCTTCCTGGCCACGGCGGACACCCCCGTAGGCCATCCGTATGCGCCGCGCAGCCCTGCTATTCCTGCCTCAATCGGGCAGCGTCCGCCCGTAGGTTCCTCCTCCTCCTGCCTGGATTGTGAGCCTCCCTTCCCTGGCCGCCACTATGCGATCTGCAATACGTTCGCCTGCCGCCTCTACCAGCTGATCGCGGGTCGCGCGATGCAGGACCGCCATTTCCGATCCGAAAGCCCCAATTAGCCGAGCGATCGTAGCCCGCCCGACGCCGGGCACAAACTGCAATGGTACCTGGTGCCGGTAAGGCGGACGGTGGGCCGGGCTCTTCGCCTCTGGGTAATCGGCGATCTCGTCAACTCGGTCGGACACGCCACGCACTACGCGGTAAGCGCCGCATTCCGGGCAGTGCAGCGCCGCATTGGGCGCGTGAAAGCGGGTTCCACAAACCTCGCACGCACTTAAGTAGTACTTCCCAAGCCTGGGATCGAGGCCATAGTTGGCGACGACTCTACGCCCGTCGATGCGCGCAAGCGCCAGCGACACTTCGGCAAAAGAAGGCGATTCCATCAGCATCACGTTGTACTCCCGCCCCATCCGCCCGAGCGAGTGAGCGTCGGAGTTGGACAGAAAGGTGTAGCTTGCCAGTTCAGCAATGCGGTCGGCCATACTGGTATCTGCAGAAAGCCCCAATTCCACTGCTGATACCATGCGGCGGGCTTCTGCGCCGAACACTTCCGTAATTCGCCGGGCGCATGTTCCATAGAGGCTCTTGTGAGGGGTGAATGCGTGAGCCACGATGAACAATCCGCCCATGTCGCCCACGAGTCGTGCCAGTTGCTCAGGCGTCAGCCTGGCCTTCTGCGTGCTCAGGTCGATATTGGTCATGTGCCGGCTGAGCTCTCGCGCCGCCTCGCGCACCTGGGGCAGAGTGGCAAAATAGGCTATATAGTGTGCGCTTGGGCCTTCGTTCGCCCGGCAGGCCGCCTCAACCTCGACTCCTGGGAGGATCACCGTCCGTTTCATATAGCGGATTCCGCCGCCAGGGCATTCCTCCATCTCGCCTGACTGAAGAAGGCAGTCAATATCGCTCAGCACGCGCCCGGAAGCGCAGTCTACTACGCCTATGATGTCAATCCCTTTGCGCTCGCCGGCCTCGCGGGCGATACTCGCGAACGTAAGATCGCGCGCGCCGGACACTTTGACCGGTCGTCCGCGCGAGTCTCGCCCGATGTGTACATGTAGATCTACGAAGTACTCCTTCACGAGGTGCCTATCCCCTCCGTCAACCATTCTGGGCCAGGCCGCGAGTCCACGCTAGATGCAGCATAGCAGCCAGGGTCTTCACGTCCTGTATCTCGCCGGACTTTATCATCCCAGGGATCCGCGATAGCGGAACCAACTCGACCTGCACAAACTCATCATCGTCAGGGTGCGCGTCACCGCCGGGCTCGGCCAGAGCGACATACAAGTGCATATACTCAGTCGCGAATCCCACAGCCAGATAGAAACCGGCGATTTTCGTCAGCTCAATCGCCTTATAGCCTGTCTCCTCGCCCAGCTCGCGCAGGACGGCATCTTCCGGCGATTCACCCGCGTCTATTCTGCCCGCAGGTATCTCCAAAAGCTCCACGCCTCCGGCATGTCTGTACTGACGCACCATTACCAGATCGCCGTCATGCGTAACCGGCGCAATCCCTACAGAGTCGCGGGTTACGACCACCTCACGGCCGGCCAGCCCGCCGTTGGGAAGCTCCACTGTATCAACGTTTAGAGTCACTATCTTGCCGCTATATACCTGCCTGCGTTCCACAAGTTCTTCACGAAACACCGACACCACTCGCTCACCTTATTTCTTCTCACTGATGACCATGGTTCTTGCATAGTTCCCTGCCGCCGCGCATGTAAGGAAAAACTCGGGTTCCTCATCCGGGCCCCTGCCCATAGTGGACAGCTCCAGCTCCTGCGTGATCGCGAGCTCTACGCCATCGCGTCCGGGGGCGTACCCGAGTGTATGGCCGCCCCGATCCATAACATCACACAGCCGGCTGCGCGTCTCGTCAGCGAACCCAGGTTCCATGTCCGAGGCAAGCACGCACGTCACAGGTGTGCAGCACACATCGCGCAGCACCGTCAGAGTGTGATGGCTGACCACTCGATGCCTAGGACGCGGATCCAGCCTGGATAGGCGGGGAACAATCACGGGCCGCCCTCCCATCCGGTTCACCGCGTCTGCGATCCACCCCTGTTCGACGCCGGAGAACCCATACCGGGTGCCTGTGCCCACAATGCCCGGGCCCATTGCGACTACGGCAGCGTCGCACCTGGCTACCGCCTTTGCTGCCACCAGCGCCGAGTGCACGTTGACGGCCTCCAGATCGCCTCCGAAGGCATGCCCTGCAGTTATCGTCGCATCGACGAGTCGCGCGCGTTTCAGCTGACGTACTGCCCGGCTCATGGCAATGGGCAGCGCCGCCCCGTCTGTCATAATGTAGGCGGCCCTGCCCGCGAACCCGCTTAGCACAGGGGCAACCATGGAATGGAGTTCGCATATGATCACAGGCATGCCGGCAAGCCCCGTGAAGGCATCAATGGCAGCATGGTTAGCCGGGTCTTCCTCAAAGCTCCCCGTGCAGGCCTGCATCGGGGAGTATCGCATCTTCATGATGTGGCCGCGTATATGACCGCTCAGGCGCGTGCGCGGGAGCGCCCAGATCACAAAGTGGCGCCCGCCACTTCCCAGCTCGAGATCGACGGCTGTGGTGTTTACGATCACTCTGTCTCCGGGCTGCACAGATCCGGTCAGCGGCGGGTAGCATACAGCCGCACACTCCCCGCCGCCGTCTGTGTCCACTATGAGTTCCTGGATGTCAGGGCTATCCTGCAGAACGCGGACCACCCTCGCGAGGTTGGCATTGATCATCGCTCTGGCCTCCCAGGAGTATTCTGCCCCGGGCAGGCCGGATACTACGACCGCACTACAACTTTACCATCGACGCCCCCTGCGCGAGGGCCTTCAAGTTGAGCGGTATCAGTTCTTGCCTCCGTTCGGGCAGAACCTCTTTTAGGCATTCTGCCACCGATTCATAGGCAACTACGCCAGTGGCGGCCAGATACGCGCCTAGCACGCACATGTTGGCGACTCGGTCAGACCCGGCTTCCCGGGCCATCTCTACGGCAGGAACCGCGATGACGCGGATATCCGTCCGCTCGGGCCTCCGATCGATCAGGGAGCTGTTGTAAATGAGCAACCCGCCCGGCATCACAGCCTGCTCGAACCGGTCGAGCGACGGCCTGTTCATTACGATCAAGGTCGTGGGCTCAGTCACTATCGGCGATCCTATGCTCTCGGTAGATATCACAACGGAGCAGTTGGCTGTGCCCCCGAGCATCTCCGGCCCATATG
>DAOTAC010000249.1:0-3845 GCA_035382325.1 Bacillota bacterium
CAGGATGCCCCAGAACCCCGCTAGAGCCCACCACAGGGGAACGTCACGCCCAGAACTACCCATGGATACGGGTAATGCACAGATGGAGGTCGGTTCATTTCATTATCGGCTTGGTTGGCTACAGTATGCTTGGGTCGAACAAAACCGCAGCTAGAGAAGCGATCTCGTGGCTCGACCAAGTATGCCACGCGGGCGAGTTTCTGGGAACGTGTCTATGCGGCTGATGTGTCTATGCGGCTGATGTGTCTATGCGGCTGACGGGCACGAAACGTCAGGTTACCTCATTGGGAGGCCTTCCGGCGGTTAGGATGGCTTGGGACACGCTTGGCATGAACTCCATCCTCCTAGAGCATGGTTTTGAGAAGCGGAGCGGAGCGCCGGCTACGGAGCTTGCTTCTGCCGTGACGGTTGAGCATCTCGCTCAAGCCCAATCCAATGTCGAGTTGGAGAAGGCGAAGACCTCTGCAGCTGAGGTACCAAACTGACCAGACCTGTCCATTTCATAGTACCCCATTGCTTCCGAGCAGGACAGGGCCCTGTCAAGCGCCTGGTTTCGCGGCTCTCGGCGCGACATGATGCGCAGCGGCGGCACTCCGCCCAAAAGGGCCATACACAGCGCTGTAAGCGGCAGATGGCACAGGCCCCCAAGCGGCTCACGCACCGGCAGGTCACACAGTCAGCGCTAGCTTAACGGGCTCTGTCGAGTCCAAAAATGACCATTGACAACCGTCTCAGTTCATGTTATTCCTTTAGCAAGGTATCACGACCGTCTTACAGCTGAATCACGTGCAAGCACAAAGACGTTGAAGGGGAAGATCGTCGCAGCTAAACCTTCCCAGAGCGAGCGGGGGAGAGTGCAAGCCCCGCGGGGAGAGTGTGGCGAGTGGGCCCCGGAGTCGCAGGCCAAACGGCCGACGCGCACACATGAATAGTGTCGTGCAGCGGCGCCCAGTAGGCCGAGCCGGAAGCCTCCGTTATCGGGCAGGGGCATCGCCTCGGCGTTAGGCCGCGATCGCGCAGATGCGCAGCGCAACTATATGCGCTTCGCAGGTGCGCCTCGCGTGCAGCCGGCAAGCAGCAGGCCGTGCTCTGGAATGAGAGGGGCAGTATATCTGTCCTACTAGGGTGGCACCACGAGTGTAAAGCTCGTCCCTTGCGGGCGAGCTTTTTGTGTTCCGCCGCCACAGAGCACCGAGCGCGAATCCCAGGCATTTCGGGAATCTCAAGAACTTCGAGCATGAGGAGGCAACCAAAATGAAGGCGCATCCAAGTCGTATGCTCATCGTGTCTGTTGCGTTCGCGATCTGTGCAGCGCTAACCCTACTTCCCGGCTCCGGTCTCGTGCACAGTGCAGCCAGTCTTCCTTCCATCAAGATAGGCGCAGCGGGGCCCTACTCAGGCGATTTGTCCAAGATCGGGCTCGACGGACTGAACGCCATCAAGATGGCTGTGGAGGAGGCCAATGCCGCAGGTGGTGTTCGCGGCAGGAAGATCGAAATCGTGGAGGCGGACGACGCAGGCGACTCATCCAAGGCCATACTCGTGGCGGAGAAACTCGCCATGGACCGGGCCGTACTCGGAGTAGTCGGTCCCATGAACAGCTCTACAGTGGAGGCCGCACTGCCCACCTACCAGCGGGCCGGGCTGGCCATCATCAGCCAGTCCGCAACCAAGCCGTCGCTGACTGAAACGGGATACAAAGTCATGCACAGGATATGCCCCCGTGACGACGCACAGGGCCCGGCATCTGCCAAGTTCGTAGTGGACGTCCTGAAGGCGAAGAACGTCTACATCATCGACGACAAGACCGCCTATGGGCAGGGGCTGTCAGACGAGGTGGAAGCGGCGCTTAAGGCCGCCGGGATCAAGACCGTTCGTAGCCAGATCACCCTGGAAGACAGGGACTTCTCGCCCATCCTTACGCGTGTCAAAGCCGCCAAGCCGGACCTGCTCTATCTGGGCCTCGCTAACCCGGCACAGGCTGCGTCCATCATCAAGCAGGCTGCCGGGCTCGGGATCTCGGTTAAACTCATGGGCGGTGATGGACTGAAGGAGAAGGACCAGCTGATCGCAGGTTCGGCGGGACTTGCAGAAGGAATGTACGTGACAACGATAGGCCGCGACATAACCGAGGTCCCCGAGGCGGCTGAGTTCATCCGCAAGTTCGAAGGCAAGTTCGGCGCGATGAGCGTGTTCTCTGGGCAGACTTACGAGGCCACTAACATATTGATAGACGCAATGCGCCGCGCGTCCACCGACCCGTCCAAACTGACACGCGCCTTAGTCCTGCAGGCGCTGGGCAAGACGGCAGGTTACAAGGGTATTCTCGGCTTCCCGATCAGCTTCGACTCCAAAGGCGATGTGATCGGGGCCGGCATCTATGTCTATCAGGTGAAGGGCGACGATTTCGTGCTAGTTCGCTAGTGTCAGCCAGCGAATGCCGACCGGATAGCTTCGTCTGGCCGGTGCAGGTCGGCCTATGCCGGCCGATGCCGGCCAACCGCCAACCCAAATGTCTTCGGGGCAACGAGGTGTGAAGTATGGACCTGTTCCTCATGCAGATACCCCAGCAGATTGTGAACGGGGTTACGCTAGGCAGTGTGTACGCCCTGTTGGCGCTGGGCTACTCCATGGTGTATGGAGTGCTCAAGATGCTCAACTTCGCCCATGGCAGTGTTTTCATGGTAGGCGCCTTCGCAGGCTGGGGCGTGCTGTCGCTGCTTGCGCGCGGCAACGTGCTGGCCACGAGCCCTGCTCTGGCGCTCCTGGCCATGGTCGCAGCAGGCACCGCAGCCACCGCATTGCTGGGCGCGACGATAGAGCGTCTGGCGTACCGCCCACTGCGTGGGGGATCTCGCATGGCTCCGCTCATCTCGGCCCTGGGAGTATCAATCATACTGGAAAACGCGGCAATGCTCCTCACGTCAGGACGAGCCAAGACTTATCAGACCGAACTGATCTTCCCGCAGACCTGGGCGGTGCACGTGGCGGGGGCGACCATCTCCGCCACGCGCATCGCCATGCTGGCCTCGTCGGTGGCAATCATGATCCTCCTGGATATGGTAGTGTCGCGCACCCGGTTCGGGCGAGCGATGCGCGCGACGAGTCAGGATGCCGAGGCGGCTGAATACATCGGCATCCGCACCACCGCAGTGATCGCAGGAACGTTCATTATCGGATCTGCACTGGCAGGAGTAGCCGGAGTGATGGTCGGCCTCTACTACACGCAGATCGACTTCATGATCGGGTTTTCCGCCGGGCTCAAAGCGTTCACCGCCGCTGTGCTCGGCGGAATCGGCAACTTCCGGGGCGCTGCCGCAGGCGGGCTGCTCCTGGGGCTCGCCGAAAGCATCGGCGTGTTGATCGCGCCGCCCGTGTACAAAGACGCAATCGTGTTCGCAGTCCTTATCATCACTCTGATCCTGCGCCCGTCCGGGCTGCTCGGCAAGCAAATGAGGGCGCGGGCGTGAAGCACGCAGCCATGCGGCAAATGGAGGCTGAAGGTGAAATGGGCTTGAAGACCATGCCAGACAAGGCCATACCACGTACATGCGCGACTCGCCAGGGGTTGCAGACAGATCGAGCGCGCCGCGCGGCCAGCCTCCCGCGTGTACTCGTCTTCGCCGCCTACGCCGTATTGCTGCCATTGCCGCTGCTCCTCAGGGATTACTACCTCATCCGGGCGGGCGGGTCAGTGGGCATCTACCTTATCCTGGCCGCGGGGCTTTCCATCGTCGCGGGGCAGGCGGGCCTACTCGATCTGGGATACGCCGGCTTCTACGGTATCGGCGCTTACGTCTACGCGCTGCTGGCATCGCCCAAGTTCGGGCTGCATTCTGCGTTCA
>DAOTAC010000250.1:0-3840 GCA_035382325.1 Bacillota bacterium
AAGGCGATCATAATCACTCCGACGCCGTCAGGCTCGCTCCGCACCAGCCACAGCGTGAGTCTGACCGGCTTGCGCGAGAAGACCACCTACTACTACCAGGTGGTTTCAAGCGACGCTGCCGGCAATGTGGCGGTCATGTCGGGCTTCTCATTCACGACAGGCGGCACTACGCCGCCGCCTCCACCGCCGCCTCCGCCGACTCCTGGCACAGTCAATGTGAACTGGGCACTGGCATCCAACGGCGGCAAGGCTACCGCATCGAGCTATGCTCCGGCTACGTCCGAGGGGCCGGCTAGCCCGCCCAGTAATGCCATCGACGGCAACGCCAGGACTTACTGGGAGGCGTCCAAAGCGGGGGTGGGAAGCAGTATCGAATGGATCATGGTTGAGTTCGCGAAGTCTCAGCCGATCAACTATATCAAGACCATGAGTGATGTGGGCCACTATCCAATGGAAATGACCGTCGAGGTGGAACAGGACGGTCGCTGGGTGGCAGTAGGGTCGTTCAAGAGCACATCTGAGCAGAAGAACCTCATGAGCAGGTCCGGATCGACTATCAGCTTTGAGTTCAAGTTCGCTCAGGTTGTTGCAAGCAAGGTGCGCCTTACCATTCGCCGCGTGTCCAATCCGACTCACGCTATTCAGTTCTATGAAGTGATAGCGATGAACACCGGAAAGTAGGCTGAGCAGGTTGACCTGCACAGCACGGGTTGTTGCGAATGATCGCTGATTGACACATAGGGCCGACTGCCGCATCCTGGCGTGGGTGCGGCAGTCGGGCGTCACGGAGGTATCAGGCAGATGGGACAGGCGGGCTATGATGTTGTCATCGTCGGCGCAGGGCCGGCAGGGATATTCGCTGCGTTGGAGCTGTCGAATTCGAGCAACTTGAGGGTGCTGATGATCGAGAAAGGGCGCGGAATAGCTGGTCGCGTATGCCCATCTAAGGAGCGCCGGGTCAACTGCGTCCGGTGCGATCCCTGCGGTGTGCTGTGCGGATGGGGGGGAGCCGGGGCGTTTAGCGACGGCAAGCTGACCCTGTCAACAGATGTCGGAGGCATGCTCGAAAACTACGTGGGAAGGGAAGAGCTGCTCCGCTTGATAGACCAGGTGGACCGCGTATATCTCGACTACGGTGCTCCGGAGGACGTGTGGGGCGAGGAAGACGAGAAGGTATCGGAACTGAGGGACCGAGCGAAGCTGGCAGAGCTGACTCTGATACCCGCTCGCATAAGGCATCTGGGCACCGGTCGCACCGGCCACATCTTGGAAGGCATGCGCAGGGCTCTGGAAGGCAAGGTGGACATCGATCTGAACACCGGCGCGGTGCGGGTATCGGCCAGAGATGGGGTAGTCGAGGGGATCGAAACCAGCGATGGGCGGTTTATCCCGGCAAAATACGTGATAGTGGCCCCCGGGCGCGAAGGCGCGTCGTGGCTTGCAGAACAAGCATCTGCGCTCGGGCTTCGCACCGCGGTGAACCCCGTAGACATCGGCGTGCGGGTGGAACTCCCGGCCGCTGTTATGGAGCACATTACCGATGTTGTCTACGAGTCAAAGTTCGTGTACTACTCTCGGACCTTCGACGATAAGGTTCGCACGTTCTGCATGTGTCCTTATGGAGAGGTGGTAACTGAGAACAATGCCGGCCTGATGACGGTGAACGGCCATAGCTATGCCGAGCGCAGGACGGAGAACACCAACTTCGCCTTGCTCGTAAGCAAGAATTTCACTGAGCCGTTCAAGGAGCCAATACTGTACGGCAAATACGTGGCCGGCCTTGCGAACCTATTGGGCGGCGGCGTGATTGTGCAGCGACTGGGGGACCTGATAAACGGGCGCCGCACTACAACGGATAGGCTCCGAAAGGGAACCGTGACGCCTACGCTCGAGGATGCTACCTGCGGTGACCTGAGCCTCGTCTTCCCATACCGGCATCTTGTCGACATTACAGAAATGCTGCAGGCGCTCGACAAGATAGCGCCTGGCGTGTACTCAAGAAACACCCTGATCTACGGGGTTGAGGTGAAGTTCTACTCCAACCGGCTTGAGCTCAGCGGCGATCTGGAGACGCAGGTAGCGAACTTGTTCGCCGCCGGCGACGGTGCCGGCGTCACTCGCGGCCTGATGCAGGCGTCCGCGTCCGGAGTGGTGGCTGCGCGGGGGATTCTGGCACGCGCCGCAGGGAGGGCGTAGGCATGGGCGGCAATATCGGCGGCGACTCGGGCATGGTCAAGCTGAAACCGGGCAGAGACGCCAGGGCCAGGGCCGGTCATCCGTGGATCTACGAAGGAGAGATCAGCCGCATTCGGGGCAATCCGCCTGATGGCAGCATAGTCACCGTCTGCGCCGGATCAGGAGCGTTCATCGGTCGCGGCTACATCAACAGCGCCTCGCAGATTACTGTGAGGCTTCTGACGTGGAGGGACGAACCTGTTGACAACGAGTGGTTTGCCCGTCGGCTTCAGGACGCCTTCCGCTATCGCGATCTCGTGGCGCCGGGAGTTCACTCGTGCAGGCTGGTGCATTCGGAGGGCGACGGCCTTCCCGGGCTCATAGTGGACAGATACGAGGGATGTCTGGTATTCCAGTTCCTCACTCTTGGGATGGATATCCGGAAGGATGCTCTGGTGCGAACCTCGCTCGAACTTGACGGCCTTAAGGATGCATACGAGCGCAGCGACGTTCGGAGCCGGCAGTACGAGGGTCTCGAGCAGCGGAGCGGTTTTCTGGGCGATCCATTCGACGCCTCCTCGATCCAGATTCGTGAGAACGGCTTCGCGCTGGATGTAGATGTGGCCGGCGGCCAGAAGACCGGGCACTTCCTGGACCAGCGTGAGAACAGGGCGGCGCTGGCGCCGTACTGTCGGGGAGCGCGCGTGCTGGACTGCTTCTGCCACACAGGGGCGTTCGCGGTTCACGCAGCCGGGTACGGGGCGCGGGAAGTCCTGGGAATCGATATCTCCGAACAGGCGCTGGAAACCGCACGACGAAGCGCGGCTCTGAACCGGCTGGACGGGGTATGCACATTCCAAGCAGGCAACGTTTTCGATACGCTCAGGCAGATGGCTGACGATGCGACCGCGCGGCGGGCGCCGGAGGGGCGGTTCGATATGATCATCCTGGATCCTCCTGCGTTCACCAAGTCGCGGGCAACCGTGGAATCAGCTGCTCGCGGTTACAAGGAGATAAACCTGCGCGCGGCCATGCTTTTGGGGGAAGGCGGCTTTTTGGTCACGTCGTCATGTTCGCACCACGTGGATGAGCCCACCTTCGTAGCGATTGTAGAATCAGCGCTAGCTGATGCGGGTAGGAGGGCGAGGTTGGTGGAGGCACGGACGCAGGCGAAGGACCACCCTGTGATAGCAGGCGTTCCCGAGACCCGGTACCTCAAGTTCCTGGTTTTTCGGATGATGTAGAGGCCTTAGCGGTTCACAATGGGCAATAGAGGGGACTATAACCCTGATGTGAACCATTGAGGCAGGTCGTCGAAATGCGTAGGCCGATCAAAATCACTCGCAGACAGGCGCTGGTCGAGACCGGCACGCCTGAAGCACTGGATCCTCGGGAGGACACTACTGCGCCCCACCCCCTGAAGTTGGACGCGTACGCGCGGTTTGACGATGTCGAAGAGCAGGTCAGTCTGATCAGCACGGCGCTGGGCAGTCCTTCTGATCTTGCGGTCAGGAGGATCTCGGACGGCATCGTATGCCTGTTTCTGTCGCCCCTCGTTGATCAGGGGGCTGTCCGGCACAGCCTGGTTGAGCCGCTCAGCAGGGCCGGCTGGCTCGAGCTGCAGGAGAAGGGCGAGGCGGCGCGGGTGTTGCCTGCGGCCGGTTT
>DAOTAC010000251.1:0-3833 GCA_035382325.1 Bacillota bacterium
GCCGCGGATAGACCACGGTGTACCCTGGGTTTCCGTCGATATCCTCCCCAGTAACATAATCGGCACAAGACGGGTTGGCCCTAAGCAGCGAGCGGACCGCACGACGTGTATCGCCGCCTGCTCCCCCCGATCCGTAGCCATGGATCACCTTGAGGCATGCGTCGGAACGCGTGCCTGAGCCGAGGGCGCTGTCGTATGCCCTTGTGAAGCAAGCTATGGCTTCTGCTGTCTTCATTCCGTGAAGGTCTACCTGTAGCATGATAACCGCCCCACCCGGCAAAATGCCATGGAGAAGGATGAAACGAAAAGGGGTGACGCAGCACACCTCAGGAACTATGGGCCCTGCGGCGACGACACCCCCTACCCGTATCACTCTCATTGCCTATACTAACATACATGGCGCAAGGCAGCAATGACCCGCGAGTCATTGACTCCCGAGTTACTACCCATCAAGACCCAATCTTGGAGACCTTCACCCCGCACAGCGTATTCGATACCGGGCAACGCTGCTCTATCATGCCGCGCAGCTTCTCGATATTGGCCTGTGGCGATGGAGAATCAATGATCATTCTGTACCTGATCTCCTGATAACCGGTACGCACGTTTTTATTCTTTCCCAGGAAGCCATCGGGGTCGAGATCGCCCTCAAGCTCAACGCGAAACCCCTTCAGTTCCACACCGCACCCGCGTGCAAAGGCCGCAGCGCATTTGCTCATGCATCCGCCCAGAGAGCAGAGAAGCAACTCCACCGGGTTCATCGCCCTGTCCGCGCCGCCCAGTTCCTTCGGCTCGTCCACTGCGACTTTGAACCCTCTAGCATTGCCTTCGCAATACAGACCACTTCCCGACCAGACCACGTCCGCTCCGAACGTCACGTTCGCCACCTGTATTCACCCCTTGCCCGATCAATGTGATGTGATGGTAGTATGTCCAGGGCGGATAGTCCAATTGCTCTTCACTCCACTTGGCCACCGGCATCCCCTCCGGCGCCATCGCCCGCCGCCATACGCACTGAACCCGGCAGCTTCGTTCCGCTGATCGATGTCGGCACATTGGCCTACCGCCGTAAGTATGACAATCACGCTGTGAAGAAGACGCTCACAATCCCAGCGTGGCTCAACACGATGGCCGAGAGCAACAACACTAACTTCGACGGTCTCTCGACAACCAGGGAAACGGGAATAGTAAGCAAAAATAAAACGCCCACAGTTGGGCGTTTCCTGTTCTCCGTGCCAGGCCCGCGTCTGTTTGGGAGCTGGAGGCTGCGATTTCTGTCATCCGTCACAGACTCTAGCTGGGAGTATAATGGAGCCGGCGAAGGGAATCGAACCCGCGACCTGCGCATTACGAGTGCGCCGCTCTACCAACTGAGCTACGCCGGCCCACAAATCTCGCGCAAGTGTTATGTTATCAGCTCCGCATGTGTGTGTCAATCACCCCCATCTCCACTCCTCCATCTCCACCCCTCCATCTCTCGGGACGCCCAACATATCGCCGACATGTAGCAGGGACCGGAGCGGATCGGCGGACCTATGCCCTGTAGGCTAGGATTTCCGAGGGGCTTAGGACCACCTCCTCAGCCTACGCGCCCTAGCTTGGGTTTTCGTCGCTTCGGGTGTCACGTGGCGAGGCGACCGCCGAAGGCCGGACTATCACGAATTCTCATTGCAGCCCGGGCAAGGTGCAGTATTCTGACTTGGGGCGCAGAGATTTGCGCTCTTCGCTGTCTAGAGGGGTGGCTTTCTCCCGATGCATGCGAAAAGCCCCCCTTGGACGCCTCCAAAGGTGCAAAGGACTGCACACACGCGTTATGCATACGCTATGACCAATTCGACTCAGGCTTCTAGCGTTCTCCTTCGGGGGTGAAGAGGGTCTTCCGGTAAGCAGATCTCTTGCGGGGCGGGGTTTCTGCAAGGCGGGTATCCTGCAAAGCGCGGCAGTACATGAAAATGGAGCGGATGACGGGATTCGAACCCGCGACTCACGGCTTGGGAAGCCGTTGCCCTACCACTGGGCTACATCCGCTCGCAAAGCTTCGTAACTACGCTCTTAGTATACGCAAGTGTGGCCAAACGCGCAAGGGGGGGTCCAGGAGGGGTCAGGTTCCCGTCAAAGTCCGTCTCACGGCTTGAGCGCATGTGCGAAGGTCTGTATGGTGTTGCGACGTTGCGATGTTGCGATGTTGCGACGTTGCGATGTTGCGACGTGTCCACAGGCGGGCGAGGCAGCCGGAACCATATGGGGTGGATCGAGGGAACCGGCGGGGAGTCGACGGGGTTTTCGGGGCCTGGGTCGCAGCCTGTCGTGTGGCCGACAGGATTTTTGCACGACCTGTCGGGGTGGCTACAGGATTTGCACGGGGCCTCAAGACAGTAGAGAAACCTGGCGCCCCGCATTCACCAGCTGGAAGGACGGCCGGCGAAACTGCAGCTAAACGCGGCGAGCGAATTGGGCGGTTACGGCGCTAATAGTGCGAAAGGGCCCAAGATCGTGTCTGCGCCCCGCAATTCCCACCTATTGCCTTTAGTTTCCGTCGAACCTGTCGTCCAGCCGACAAGTATCCCGGAAAACCTGTCGGCGGGGCGACAAGTTGTCCTCAGCCTGCTCCGCCTACGCGTCGATGACTCGTTGGCCATGGCCCTACGCGCGGCCCCAGCGTCACCATCAAAGCCCTCTTCCCAGTCTTGGACGGGCGCGGACGGGCGCGGACGGGAACGGGCGGGAACGGACGGTCGCAGGATGGTGCAAGATGGTGCAAGATGGTGCAAGATTCCGATGTGATGAAGGATTTCCGGACTCGGTGTCAAACTCCCAGCCTGCTACGGCTAAAGGATGTGGGAAAGCCGGGGCAAGTGATTGAATCCAATATCGCGCAATCGAGGTAGAGATATGAACGCGAGACTACTTGCCGAGCGATACGAACGGTACGTGATCGACCTCCGAAGAGAGTTCCACAGGCATCCTGAGCCGAGCGGAGAGGAAAAGCGCACGTCATCCCGGGTAATCGCGGAGCTGGAGTCTATAGGTATTCCATACGAAGTTGTGGGCAAATACGGAATCCTTGCCACGCTGCGCGGCTCTGGGTCGGCAGGCAGCGAGGTCATGCTCCGCGCCGACATGGATGCTCTTCCGATTCAGGAATCTGACAGCAATCTAGCCTGCCCGAAAGCGGTCGTGTCGGGCATATCCGGATGCGCCCATCTGTGCGGGCACGATGCGCACACCGCGATGCTGCTGGGCGCAGCCCGAGGTCTCGCTGAAACCAGAACTGAGCTTCCCGGCGATGTCCTGCTCTGCTTCGAACAAGCCGAAGAGACGACAGAAGGGATTGCCCCCATGATGCTGGCTCTCGAGGGCAAGAAACCCAAAGCAGTATGGGCGATTCACGTCTACTCGGAGCTGCCGTCGGGTGCAATATCGGTGGAGTCGGGCCCGCGCATGTCGGGCATGAGCGCCCCCACTGTGACCTTGAGGGGCAGCGGAGGCCACGGTTCCCGGCCTGATCAGACCATCGATCCTCTCCTCTGCGCCGCACAGGCAGTGACCGATCTGTGCTCGATACCCGCAAGAGAAGTGAAGCCAACAGACGTCGGCGTTGTGACCATCGGGATGATCAGGGCAGGCGAAGTGGGAAACGTGATCCCAGCCAGCGCCTCGTTCGCCGGAACGGCTCGATTCTTCGACCCGAACCTGGGAGAGCGGATTATCGAGTCCGTCGAGCGAATCGTGACGCACACTGCTGCAGCTCACCGTTGCCAGGCAAGTGTGACCGTAAACGGACCTCATCCTGCGGTCATCAATGACGCCGCACTGTCCGCGCTGGCAGCCAGGTC
>DAOTAC010000252.1:0-3777 GCA_035382325.1 Bacillota bacterium
GAGACCGGCGCCGAATTGCTGTCGGGCCCCGGCCCTGCGCTGATCGAGCTGTAGAGGCAGTTGGGCGACGGGGCGATCAGATTTCGGAGCGATCTACCGAGCGATCTACCGAGCGATCTGCCGAGCGACTTGCGGAGCGATTTGCCGCTTGCGCTCTGTGTGGGGGCCTGATATAATAGCTTTACGCGAGGCGCGCACGAAGTGGGGCAATAGCTCAGCTGGAAGAGCACCTGCGTCACATGTAGGGGGTCACAGGTTCGAGCCCTGTTTGCCCCACCACTTTTTAGCCGGGAGTATGTGGAATCTCCCGGCTCTTTCTTTTCGCCGGCGACCCTCTTGCCACTCCTCTTCGGAAACCGGTTCAGCGATCACAGGCCGCTCGCCGGCCAGCGCGGCGGCGGGGTTGGCGTCGAAGAGCGCGTCAGCGGCCTCCCGACCGATCCGAGCTGCAACTGCCTCGACCGCGCGAGGGATAAGAGCGTCGTACGCACCGGGCCTGTGGGCGTCGGATGCGATGAAATGGCACATACGGCGGTCGATCATGTCCATCGCGCATTGCTGGGCGATCTGCCCGTAAGCCCCAACGACGCTTCCCGCCTCGAGCTGCATTAGGGCCCCGCGCTTTATTATTCGGAGCATTACGTCGAAACGCTGCGACAGCGCATGGTTGCGTTCCGGATGGGCGAGCACCGGCACGTATCCTGTCGCCGCCAGCTCGAACAGTACGTCTTCTGCGTAGTCCGGAATTTCCCGCATGGGCAGCTCCACCAGCGCAAACCGGGTGCTCCCGCCCAAGGTCGGCACATCGCCGGCGTCCAGCGCAGCTCGGACTCCCGGATCAAGCATGATCTCACTGCCAACGTAGAGCTCTACAGCCGATGCTTCAGGATCGTCTGAGGCCTCCGTCCGTAGCCCGGTGACGGCGCTTTGGATCGTTGAGGTGCGCAACGACAGGCGATGCGACTCACAATGCGGAGTGGCTACAATGGCACGGACGCCGACGCGCTGCGCCGTCCTCAGCATTTCCAGGGAATCCTGGATCCTGGTTGGCCCGTCGTCCAGGCCGGGAAGCAGGTGAGAGTGGATATCGAACATGTATGAGTCCTCCTTGGCTTTAGGATAGCACGGTGGGCGGGGCAAAGGAAGGTCCGGTGGGTTCCATGGATGTTGTGGAACTGAATGGCATCGGGAATACTGTAAAATGTGAGAGGTAAACCGCGGTTCATATAGAATAGACTACAGGGACCGACAGTAGCTCGGGCTTCCCGCGATTGCCCATGATAACCCGCTAGAATGAAATGCCAGTGTATGTAGACATCATTGCAGAACATGGTATCATAGTAATTGTCTATGGGGACATGTCGATATTTGTGGGGTGAATACGGGCTGAGGGGATGCCGGCATTCGGAGGAAAGCCTGAATGTTCAAGTTCTTCAGCAAACGAGAAGTCGCAGATGACTACCGGGATTCTAAGCAAGCGCTAGTCACTCTCTACAATCCGAAGTCTGCGGCCAGCGAGGCCTACCGCATGCTTCGCACTAACATTCATTTCTCAAGCGGCGGCGACGCATTCAAGGTACTGGTCATAACCAGCACATTCCCCGGCGAAGGCAAGTCGCTCACCGCCGCCAATCTGGCCATCACATTTGCCCAGGCGGGCGAGGGTGTTGTCCTGGTGGATGCCGACATGCGGCGGTCGAGTCAGCATGAGAAATTCGAGATGTCGGAATCGCCCGGGCTTTCAGAGGCCATCGTGTCCGGCAATGTCGAAGCATCGCTCAGGGACGGCCCTGTCGACGGGCTTAAGCTCATCACTGCCGGGATCACCCCGCCCAATCCGTCCGAACTGCTGCACAGCAGGCGTATGGACAACCTGCTCACCGACCTCAAGTCGCGATCCGACCTGATTGTCCTTGATGCACCGCCCGTGCTGGCCGTTGCAGACGCTTCGGTGCTGGCTTCCAAGGCTGACGGGGCGATCGTCGTTGTGGACATGACGATGTCTGACAAAAACGCGTCCAGGCGTGCTATTGATTCGCTCAGAGCCGTGAACGCGCGTGTACTGGGTACAGTCATCACCGGCATCGAGCCTGTCCGGAAGCGCTATGGCTACCACAACTACTACAATGGGTACTACAGTGGGTACTACGAAGGGTACTACGATGATTCCGAACATAGCTCCGATGAGCATGGCAAAGCCCATAGGGGACGTACAGTCCAATAGAAGGGGATCGTTTGGATTTGAAGACGTACAGGATTATACATAGAGAAAGTCCGCGGGCACGGTGGAGCGTCCCTACGATCATCTCGTTTTGCGCCATCCTTCTACTGGCGGCCATGTCGCTTGGGCCGATCCCAGCTGCCGCTCAAGACCAGCCGGCCAAGGCTTCCGAGTATGTTCTGGGAGAGGGAGACGTCCTGTCGATCAGCGTGTTCGGAGACGGGCAGCTCAGCGTGACAGTGCCCATTGGCCCGGACGGCGATGTATCGGTGCCTCTAGCCGGTCGAATCAAGGCAGGCGGACGAACCGCAGTTCAGCTCGCCGCGGATATAGCGTCGGCTTTGTCTACATACATGAAGAACCCTTCTGTGACTGTGAATGTGACGCAGTACCGAAAGATCCGCGTGGTAGTTCTGGGCCAGGTCGTTCGCCCCGGGGCGTATGAGCTCCCGGGCAACGCGGGCGCTTTGGCTGCCATTGCCGCTGCCGGCGGCGTGACGGATATGGCGGACGTGACCGGCATAACCGCGGCGTCTGCGTTCGGCGAGGCGGCCTGTGTGGCCTATGAATCCGCTCTTACGAATCCCGCCGCCGACGTTCAGCTGCAGAGCGGAGCCGTCATATACGTTCCGCGCGCATACCGCCAGGTGCTGGTGATGGGCGATGTGATCAGGCCGGGCTCGTACTCGGCAGTGGGCGGCGCCGGCCAGGGCGCCTCGACCACCGGCAGGATGACTCTGCTGGATGCTGTCGCAGCCGCGGGCGGGGTTCGGGGCGATGCGCGCCGGGCGACGGTAGTGTGGAACGGTGTGCGCGATGGAGCGGCGAGTAGCGCGCAGGCGAACTTGGGCGATCTCATAGACGCCCCCGAGTCCGCCCATAACATCGTGCTGGAGCCGGGAGATGTCCTGCTTGTACATGAAGGACCTGAAGAATATGTGTCCATAATGGGCGAGGTGGCGAGGCCCGGGGTGTACCCCTTGCGCCGCGATGCCACCATCCTCGATGTGATTGCCGCAGCCGGAGGCCCGACTCCCAGGGCCAACATGGGCCGCGTCCGGGTCTACCAGGGCGCCGACGTCCAGGGCGCGTCCACATTTGCCGTTGCTTCCGACAGGCTTTCCTTCGAAGGCGACGTCGAGGCGAACCCCAAGGCGCATGCGGGCCAGCTCATAGTGGTCCCGTCGCGCGCTATACGGGTGCATGTGACCGGATCAGTCAACCGTCCGGGCCCTGTGGACTTGCTGCAGGGCGCTACTTTGGCTGACGCGGTGGCGGCTGCGGGCGGCCTGCGACCCGACGCCGACGGGCGACATGCGGTGCTCACCCGGGCAGACGGGCAGGACGTATCGGTGAGCCAGATAGACATTGAATCACTCTTCGCCGGCGGCGCGCAGGGGGCGGCCCCTGTGGCGCAAGACGGCGACTCCATATTTGTGCCGGAGGCCGTGCCCGGGCAGGTCGTGGTGCTGGGCGAGGTGGCGAGGCCTGGAGCGTACAAGCTCCAGCCGGGGGCCAAGCTTCTGGACGCCATAGCGGCGGCAGGAGGCGCCAGT
>DAOTAC010000253.1:0-3752 GCA_035382325.1 Bacillota bacterium
GTTGGTTAGAGCGCAACGTTGACATCGTTGAGGCCAGTGGTTCGACTCCACTGCATCCCACCATGAATTGAGTGGAAGCCCCGGGTTTGCCCGGGGCATTTCCCTGTACCGGGCCATGCCGGCCTGCCAAGGCGAATCTGGCTACAAAACGCACATAAATGCATTATGCCCCTGCTTGGGCATCGTATACGCCCCTTCAGCAGAACATATACTATTGGCTGAAGGGGGCAAGAATCGATGGACTGTGTCCAGATCGGCTCCTACCTTGCCGCCGACTCGTTGAGACGGCGGCTCTTTTGTGAGCTTGACCATCTTCGCGCTCAGGGCCTCGACATATCCATTCGCTACAGGGTTCTGGGCGATTTGACACTAATAGAATGCACCGCCAAGTCGTCTCGGAATACGCTAGTGAACGATCAGGACCTGCGGCGTCTGTTTCGGCGCAGGCTGGCGAACCTGGCTGCAGGCATGATCTTTGACGAGGTTGAGGAGGCGCTGATCCTTGATACGCTGAGAACTCGCCATCCTGAGCTGGAAGAGGAAGAGATCGCAGCGGTGTCGGAGTATGCCGTGGCCCTGCTCAATGAGGGTGTGGGCGGTGTGTTGGAGCCTTCGATGCGGCTCAGGGAAGTCACGACAGATGTGGAAGAGTACCTTAGCGACTCCAATGCCCTGGTGATTGAGGGGTTCATCAGGTTCCGCATGAAGGAGTACATGGAAGAGCTGAAGCGGTCTGCCGAGGAAGCGCTGATCAGGTTCATGGCCGAACGAGAGCATCGGGAGTTTGTGCGTCTACTGAAATACTTTGTCGACATACAGGACCAGCGACAGGAGACTGTTCATGTGGTCCGGACAGCAGAGAACCGTTTTGAGCTGAGAGACTCTGAAGGCGGTCGTGTGGTCGGAGACTATATGGACACTCTGGCGTCGGACGCTCCCGGCGAGGGCGTGGATATGTCGGATCTCTTGATAAGCGCGCTGATCACGGCGGCCCCTCGCAAGGTGGTGCTGCACTTTGAACCCGACTCCACTACGGCGGAGACTATCGATACGGTGTTCGAAGGCCGAGTGGAGAGGTGCCGCGGCAAGGACTGCAGGGTCGACGGGTGTAGAATGCGGCATCCATCAGCTACAGGCGAGGATCCCGTAACGCCGGCGAAGCGACAGTGAAGCTACGGATCGGGCAGGACCAGACTGCCCGGCTCGCTGCCCGACCCAGCGGGAAGCCCGCAAGGCCGGGCAGTGTTGCCTCGTGCTTACGCACTGATCGGCTCCGGGTCCGGCGGTCGTTTAGCGCTTGCGCGCCATCTGCTCCACTACGGCCGGCAGGAGTCGCCAGTTGTTGTCTACCGACTCGGGGCCGAACTTGCCAACTTCCCGCAGATAGTCCACCATGATCTCGCGGACTTCCGTGGTAGACTCCGACAACAACTGGGCATTGCGGAACATAGTGTACCCACCGCCGCCGCCTGCCCTATAGTTGTTGAGGGCCACCACGAACTCCTGGTCGGGCCGGACATCCTCACCCTTGAACTTGAGCGTCACAACCCGCTGACCTAAGGGTTTGGATATGTCTACAGTGTACTCGACGCCCTGGTATATATCGTAGTTGTAACCACGCATCGAGGTGTTGATCAGGTCGTCCAGGTTGGTCTGCCCGGTATAGGTCTTGAAGTAGTTGGCGCTGGCTTCAATTGCCTCGCGCAGTTGCTGCCCGTTGATCTTGATGGTGTAGAGTGTGTTCGGGTATACATATAGGCCATACACGTCCTGCATGGTCATTGGCCCTTTGTTGATTCTCGAGGTGTCGGTGAACAGAGCAGCAATGGAGATGTCGGCGCCGGTCGCCCACAGTTGCGCCTCATTGATCATCTCGACCAAGGCGTTGTCGTAGAATCTAGCCGGGGGTCCGCCAGGCATGT
Source organism: Bacillota bacterium (assembly GCA_035382325.1). Lineage (GTDB taxonomy): Bacteria > Bacillota > DTU025 > DTU025 > DTU025 > UBA5389. Next base: position 1,923 of record DAOTAC010000253.1, read on the forward strand.
CGCCTGTGGCCTGCGCGACCGGGCTCTTGAAGAAGTCGACAGTCTGGTCATGGTAGTATTTGGCTGCCTCGAGAACTTCGGGCGCAGGTTGCACCCCGGTCATGGGGACAACCGTCGAGGACCTCTCTGCCACGCGCCAGCGTCCGTCTGCACCGCGCTCCAGCGCAATGTCGATCCGGGATACGTAGTCGCCCCACTGGCCGGGCTGGGTGATGATCACATCTGTCGCCACTATGTCGCCCATCTTTGCGACCATGGGGACGGCAACGTGGTCGTGGCCGGCGACGATGGCGTCCAGACCGGGCACGTTATTTGCCAGCCTGAGCGCCCAGTTCTCTTCGGCCTGCCCGGTATCTACCCAGTTGTCCGGGCTACCCCATGCTTCGAGCTTGCCGCTGTCTTTGGGTTTTCGTTCCCATCCTGTGTGACCGACGACGATCACTACATCGGCGCCTTCCGCGCGCATCTGGGGTATGTACTTGAGAGCAGTCTCCAGAGGACTCATGAAGACCAGGCCTTCTATGTTCTCCGGTTTCTCCCACGTCGGAACCTTAGGAGTCGTAATCCCCAGAACTCCCACCTTGAACTCGCCGAAATCCTTAATCATGTATGGCTGGATGAACGATTCGCCGCTCTCGCGTACGATATTGCCTGATATCACAGGGAATTTCGCCTCAGATATGGCCTTGCCCAGAGTCTTGAGCCCGTAGTTGAACTCGTGGTTGCCAAGGCTCATCGAATCGTATCCTATGAGGTTCATCACCTTGATCATGGGATTGGGGGCGCTGGAATCGAACATGTAGTGGTACGGCAGGACCGAATTGCCTCCCTCAAGCACATCGCCATTGTCTACCAGCAGCACGTTCGGGCTATCACTTCGCACCTGTTTCACGTAGGTGTAGATCTGCGCCAGGCCGCCCTCGTCTGCCTGGTTAGTGAAGTAATCGATCGGGTAGATGTGGCCGTGCAGGTCACTGGTCGCTAGCACCACCAGACGACTTCGGTCCGTCTCGGCCACGGTCGCCCCGGTGACCCCCAGTGCAACGAAAAGCAGCGCCACGACTGCAGCCAGCAGCCTAAGGTTTCGGGTGGGCAAAGAGCGGTTGCTCAAACCGACATACCTCCTTGTGCGGGACGTGGTTTCTGGGATGCGACGCCGCGACGCGTGCACCAGTCTTCCACGTGTTTCCGCATATATAATGGGTCTTTAGTGTGGTAACTTCCATACGGATAGGATCTTTCCTTCTCACGGCCGACCAGGCATTCCCTGTAGTACCGCGGGCATGTTGACAACCCCGCCGCACAAGGCTATGATGGGGATAATCCAAAACAGCATGTAGCGATGAAGAGGACGAGTAGGCTGAAGCGAGCCCAAAGAGACGGCGGGCATCGGGTGTAAGCACGCCGGGGAGTCGGCAGCCGAATACCACCTCCGAGCTTCCGGTTGAAATGTACTTGGCCGGCCCAGCAGCAGGTCACGGGCGGCTCAGGCAGAATAAGCCGGCACGGCTGGCCACCGTTAGATGGCTCCACGAGAGGACGTCCGGATATCCGACGTCAAACCGGGTGGAACCGCGGGTTGACCCCGTCCCGATGCATGTGCACGAGGCGGGGTTTTTGCGTACCTATTGCGGCCCAGTTCGTGGCGGAGAGTGCCGTTTGCTATTGCGGGGCGGCACAAGGTTGTAGCACAGTCCACGATGAGGGGGATGTACCAGATGGAGAGTATACGCATATCGCTTCCCGACGGATCGGTAATTGAGGCGCCGCGCGGGACGACTATCCGGGACCTGGCTGCTCGTTTGAGCCCGCGGTTGGCGGCCCGGGCAA
>DAOTAC010000254.1:0-3719 GCA_035382325.1 Bacillota bacterium
ACACGCGCATCGAGGTGAGACAGCGCATCAATGGCGCTCAACGTCCCACGGTGGAGCAGTTCGCCCGAGGGGATTGGAGCCATCATCCATTCGGGAACATAATGGTGGCGGATGAGCAGGAGCTTCAGAGGTTGCATCACCTTACTCGCCAGGCCTTCAGCAGAAAGGGCCTACATAAGGGACTGCGTGATTACCAGCGCCGCAATGGCGTATCCAAAGCCGGTCGCATGAAGAAAGACCTGCTCAAGCCCTTCACTGAGCTCATGGACGCCTGGGATGCCCTGCGGGCTGCATGGCACGCCAGTGCGCCCGTACCGTGCCTGGTCTACGATACGAGTCAACGACCGTCCACATGCTCATCCACGCGCCCCTCTGCGTTCGCCTGCCCGTATGGTGCGGAGGTGTGGGCGTTCCCTTCGGCACGCGTCTCTGCGTTTGACGTCAGGCCCTGCGCTGTATCGGCAGAGCTCATATCCTCTGGATGATGAGGCAACTTCATGCCATGGCGGGAAAGACAGACACTGCTGGCAATGGTCGAGCTGTGTCGATCAGGCATGATGGCCATGCTCAATTCTCATCGCAGAATGCCCCAGGAACGTCGCATAGGCATGAGAGGATACAATCACTTTACCACCTCCCACTTGTAGGCTTGTAGAGCCTTCTGCCGAAAACACGAGCCCTCTAGCTGGGACGTTACGGACACACTTTCACACTACCACCCCCACTACGTGGACTGCGCCAGAGTGGACAAAGGAGAGAACGCTGAATGACCCTACAGCCCATGCTGTATGAATATACATGCCCGCAATGCTCCTCGCGCATAGTCGCCATCAGGGCCATGGTGTGGTGCAAGTGCCGCACGAGGATGATCAGAGAGGATGAATGGAGGCGCATACGGTACCACCGCGACAAGTCCACATGCAAGTCATCGAGACAGGCTCCTGAGACATGAGACGCAGCACACTATGTATTGCAAGGAGGCCCCTGGCAGACTACTGATGGAGTCCAGTATGGGGCCTCCGCTACGGAGCGACGCCCAGTTTTGAGGTAAATTTCGCGAAGCGTAGTCATCGCTTCGATGTGTGTTTCGGTGTCTGGAGCAGGTATTATTATAGTAGAGGGACGTTCTGCGAGGGATGCCGACTTGTCACTGCCCGACGGGATAAAACAGGGGCCCGTCAGGGCCCCCACGAACGTACCGGGCTTATCGGCGGCTAACCGGCCTGAGACCTGCTGAGCTGGCGATTGAATTCGCTAATCGCGTCCGAGGCCTCCCTCTTGGTCATGATCTCGAAGCGGGCATAGTCCTCTTGAGGTAGCCCGAGCTTATCGGCCTGAATTCTAAGTACTCGAAGCTGTGCTTCCGTCGCCTTGTTCTGAGATGAGGTCTGTGCAGAGGCAGACGCGTCCGACACCTCCCGCTGAGGCCCTCCAAGCGCCAGCTCTTCCACGGAGCAAATGGATATGCGCAGCGCGTCACGCAAAGCCCGTGCTTTGGCCCTGGTCGCCGCTATTCGTATCGAATGTACGTTCAACCTTGGGTCTCCTATCGATGCCGGGTTTGCATCGCCGATCTCGATATAGACCTTCTCCCGATTCCTCGTCTTGATGACTGCTGTCGCCTCGCATACGGCGGTGTACCCGTTATCCCTCGTGGGAGACTGGATGAGCTTGACCTGCAAGTCCTTGAGCCCAGATTTGTGGGCCGCCTCCAATAGGCCCGCGTACTTCACGTAGGGCTTTCCGTCAATGCTGATGATGTGCTCTTCGTTGATCTTCGCCATTGTTATTTCTCCTTTCGTTCATGGGGAATGAATGCGGGCGCCAGCTGCAGCGCCAGCGCCCGGCAGCGCGCTATTGGGACATGAGGTCCTTGATGGAGCAGTAGCAGCCGTCACCGATGACCACGTGGTCGAGAACCTCGATGCCGAGAAACTTTCCAACTTCCATTAGCCGCTTCGTGAGGGCGAGATCCTCGGGGGAAGGTGATGCCAGCCCTGAAGGATGGTTATGGGTGAGGATGATGGATGCGGCGCCCTTCACGATCGCGTTCTTGAAAATCTCTCGAGGATGTCCCACGCACGAGTCTATGGTGCCAATGGACACGATCTCGGTATCGATCACGCCATTGCGGATATCGAGCATGACCACCCTGATCTGTTCCCTATCCAGGCGGCCCATCTCATACCCAAGCAGGTTGTAGATGTCCTGTGCCGACTTGATGTAGGCTTTGCTCCGACGCTCAGTCAGGCACCGCCTGCCAAGCTCGATGGCGGCCTTGAGCGTTGCTGCCTGCTCTTCAGTGATGCCCGCTGCGGCGATGTCCTCTACCGATGCCTCTTCCATCGCCCTGAGGTTCTGGAAGCGATCCAGGATGCTGGCGGCATCGTTGTCACGGAGCGTCATCGCAATGAGCTGGGACGCGCTCAGACCGCGGAAATCGGGATAGCATGCACTCATGAATCAATCTCCTCCTCGCATGATTTTGGGAAAGCAGAGGAGGACGGCAGCCGCTCTCGCTCGCGGCGCCGCCCTCCGATACACCCGATTCTGACAATAAGAAAAGCCCCACTATGGGGCCATCGGGGATATGCGTGTTGTCCTTGCTAGCTCTTCACGGTCTTGGCCTCGACCACCACTGCTCCGCTGGCGCCCTTCACGGTGAACCGCCCGAGCCAGGGGAAGCTGATGCCCTGGGCGCTCACATACCTTTGGAATCTGACCTCGTAAGGGTATCCGCCTGCTGCCTGCTCCAGAGCTTCACACAGAGCATACAAGCAGGCCTGCTGGTGATGAATAGTGCCGTTCGGAGTGAACCCAAGCCTGCTAACGTACGTCAAGGCCTCATTGATGTTGGCGATCTTCTTCATGCACACACCTCCTCTGCATTGAACTTGGCTTCGATCATGTCTATCAAGGACGCCGCCACGTCCCTGATTCGCTGGAAGGCCTCAATGATCTGCTCGGGTTTCGCGTCCCACAAGGCCAGGTAGTTCGGAGCAGCGCTGTCGAACCCGAAGTGCGAGCACACAACGTAGGCCGTAGATTCGGCCTCGGTTTCCTTCTGGCGGGTGCTGAGAAGCATGCGGTCGGCTCCTTTGTGAAGAAGCTCGTGTGCCAACTCGTGGATGATCACAGAGGACTTGCCTGCATCGTCAAGCCCCGAGTCCACGTCGATGCTCCCCCCATAGCTGGTGCCATGGTGAGATCCGGACATGGCCCGATACTCCAGGCCGATACCCAGATCGAATGCGATGCCCTCGAGCACCGGCAGGAGCGCACTGCCATCCCCCTGCGCCACTATAGGCGCTTGCGGCAGGGGCTTGCCTTCGGTCTGGCTCACATCGAACACATATACTATCTTGTAGCCGATCACCTTGCGAGTCTTCTTCTCGTCATCCTCTTCCTCGCCCTTGGGAACTGCCTGCGTGCAGGGCGCAAAGATTGGAATGCCCCGTTCGCCCTTGCGCACGTATCTTCCCAGCTTCATCCACGCGTTGTAGCCAGCCACGTGCGTTGCATTGGGGCAATGAATCCAGATGGCCATTGTGTTGTGCAGGCTATACCTGTGGAACCTGGACAGAAACCTGAGATACTGCGTCACCTCCTCGGAGGCCTTGGCGTCTTCAGTCTTGGTCGCGAGCTCCTTGATCCTGGACTCGATCTGGTCCATGAGCTCACTAGTCTTCATGATTACGTCACATCCTTTCGCCGCTTTT
>DAOTAC010000255.1:0-3670 GCA_035382325.1 Bacillota bacterium
AGAAGGTCGAGGACATCGTTGTGGCGGCTGTGGGCCCCAGGGAGGACGTGGAGAGGAAAGCCCTACCGGTGGTGACGGGTGACCTGATTGACGTGGTGATAGAGGAACCGCACATGACCAACAGCCGCGACGGAATAGCGCGACTCGAGGGGTACGTCATCGACGTGGAAGGCGCCGGCCGTATGATCGGGGCGCGTGTGAAGGCAAAGGTCACGAAGGTCTTCAAGACCTATGCCCGCGCGCGGCTAGTCTCCGCCGACGGAAGTCTCTCTCAGGAGGAGCAACCCCAGGAGCCCGCGCCAGGCGACCAGGTCTCTGCTGCGAAGGCCCAGGAACCAGCGGGCACGAATGAGATCGCCGCAGCCAGCGCTCTTCCCATCTCGACCCCAGCCCCGGCTGCAGCCCGTGTTGCCGCTCCTGCGTCTGCTCCTGCGCCCGCGTCTCCTACTGCTTCTGTTTCCGACTCCGGAGCGGCTGCTGTTTCCGCTCAGCTTCGGCCACAGAACCAGGAGAAGAACAAGGCTTCTCAGAAGGCACAGCCGACGCAGCCGGCGCAGCAGGGCCGGGCACAGGGCAAGGCCAACGACAAGGCGAAACAGCAGGCCAAGCCGGAACAGGAAGGAAAGGCCGTCGGTCAGAAGCAGGGCGCCAGGCAATCAGCAGAAGAACAGCAACCCGCGCCTGACACGAACACCACTGTTGACAAGCAGGCAGCGGCGCCAAGCTCGACCCGCGGCGCCAAGCGCAACGGTCGCAGGTCAAGGCGGGGTTCGGGCCGTGCGAAGGCGGGCGATCAGCCTGCAAAGCCATCGCCTGCGCCGGTCGGAGGCCAGGCTGCCGCACCGCCTGCGGAACAGGCCGTTGCCCAGCCGATTCCCGTCACGGTCGATGCAGTGGCCGCGGCAGGCACAGCAACCTCGATTCCTCCAGTTGCTCCGAGCGCAGTTCCGGCCGCAACCGGAAGTGCAGACCCGTCTTCGCCTCAAAGGCCTTCGTCCCGTTCATCTAGGAGGGGCGGCCGTCAGGCGAGGGCAGCCAGAGCCAGAAAGGCAGCGAGAGCCGCCAAAGCAGCTGCATCCGGCGTTGCCGATGCCGCTGCCGCCGCTGCTGATGCTGGTGCTGGTGCTCGGCAGACTGACGCAGCCGGACGCGTCCAGAATGTAGCCGAGCAGGAGACAGTGTAGGCAACGTAGCCTTTCACACCGGCCGATAGGCCCGCATGGCGCAAACGGACGGGGGCCACACCGACTGCCCAACATAGCAGGCAGTCAGCTGGCCCCCGACAGATTTGGCCGGCTGAGCAGGGATGATTATGATAGCGCGAGGCCAAAACGGCTGGAGCTGGCATATCGTCAATTAGCGGGTGTGTCGTGCGTGAGTTGCGGGGTGAGTTTGACACCTATCCATGCTTGTGCTATATTTTAACCGCTGTGGGCGACCTTGTACGTCGCCTCAAGCCGCTCGGGAAAGGCCTGTAAATGGAGCGCGGGAGGGATTGCACCGCGTTTCCTGCCTTTGATGGTCCCGGCGAGCCCAGAGTGCGAGGAGGTCAGATAATTGTACGCAATCGTTGAAACCGGCGGGAAGCAATATCGTGTATCGCCGGGCCAGGTCGTCCGCGTTGAGAAGCTTAGCACTGCTCTCGGCGACACAGTCGAGTTTGACAGGGTGCTTATGGTGGTCGGCGATGACGGTGTCCGGGTAGGGCAGCCCGTCGTGAATGGGGCCAAAGTCACCGGAGCAGTCGTGGCCCATGACAAGGCCAAGAAGATCTACGTCTTCAAGTACAAGGCGAAGAAACGCATACGCAAGAAGACCGGCCATAGGCAGCCGTTTACGTCTGTCAGAATCGACTCGATCGTCACTGAGTGAAGATACGCCTGATATGACTACTGTCACGGTTTGGCGATCCGGTGGCCACGTGGTGCGGTTCACAGTGCGGGGTCACTCAGGTTGGGCGGAATACGGGCACGACATAGTCTGTTCCGCAGTATCCGCTCTCACCACTGCTGCGGCCAACGGGCTCCGGCAGCAGGCTGGTGTGTGCAGAGCCGTTAGGCAGCGCCATGGCGAACTTGATTGCATGATACTGGGTTCTCCGTCCGACTCGGAGTGGAACCGGGCGGATGCGATTCTCGAAACGATGTTCGCAGGGGTTTGCTCGATTGCGCGGGAATACCCAGGCACCGTATTGGTTGTGGAGAGAAACAGGCCCGAAAGCGGCCGCGATTTGCAGGCTAGGGGGTGTAACTAATGATCAGAATGGATCTTCAGCTGTTTGCGCACAAGAAGGGAATGGGAAGCTCCAGGAACGGGCGGGATTCCCAGGCGCAGAGGCTAGGCATAAAGAAGTTTGGCGGGCAGCGTGTGACGGCCGGCAGCATTATCGTACGGCAGCATGGAACTAAAGTGTACGCCGGAGTCAATGTAGGCATGGGTAAGGACTACACTCTGTTCGCAACCGCCGATGGATTGGTTCAGTTCGATCGGTTCGGCAAGACCGGCAAACGGGTCTCGGTCGTGCCGGACTCTGAAGCGGCGGTAGCCGGTCTGGAGGTTGCTCCAGCCGCCGAAACGATGTAGTGAGCAACGGGGATATGTCGGAGCCCGCATCAGCTTTGCTTGGTGTGGGTTCCTTCGTTTTTGTGACAATCCTCTTGAAGGGGTGGAACTAATGAGCAGGGCTTCCGGATGGGTCAAGGCCCTCATTGTCGTTCTTCTCGGCGTGGCCTTGGCGTGGAACACTATTGCAGTCATCGTGACGGAGCATCTGTGGTACGCCGACCTCGGCTACCTCGGCGTGTTCTGGAAACGTGCGGAAGCGCGTGTCATCGTGTGCGTTGCGGCATTTGCTGTCACGTTTGCCTTTGTGGCGATCAACCTTCTGGCTACCAGAGCCGCATCCAGGCTAGTCTCAACCCGGGCAGCCCTCATGATCGCCGCGGCTTCCGGGCTCGCAGCCGCAGCGGCGTCCTATGGCTCGTGGATGGAGTTCCAGCAGTTTGTCCACGCTGCGTCCTTCGGAAAGGCAGATCCGATTTTCGGCCGCGACATCAGCTTCTATGTATTCAGATTGCCGATAATTCGGCAAATCCACGCAGGTTCCAGGTGGGTAGTGGGGCTCACAGCCGCATCTGTCATACTGATCTATCTTGTGTCCGGAGCATTGGTCAGGTTCGGACGCGAGCAGGTGGAGCCGGGCACCCCGGGCGGCGCAGCCTTTGGGAGGCGAAAGCGCGGCAGGATAGTGCTGGAACCCATCGATGCCCGGGCCAAGCTACATGTGTGCGTGCTGCTCGGCATAGGCCTGTGCATCGTTGCGCTTGGATTCGCGCTCTCCATGTGGGGGCTTATCTACTCTACCAGGGGCGTAGTTACGGGCGCCAGTTACGCAGATGTGCATGGCACCCTCCCTGGTCTGCGTCTGCTCGTCTGGCTAATGCTTGCGTCCGCGGTGTTCATCGTAGGCACGGGTCTTAGGGCTGCGAGCAAGCGCACGTGGGCGGTGGTGTGCATTACCTTCATCGTGCTTTTGGGAGTGTCGTTCTTTGCGATTGACGTTTACCCCAGCATTGTTCAGAAGTTGTATGTCACACCCAATGAGCTTGTTGCAGAGCGCGAATACATAGGGTACAACATTGATTTCACTCGGAGCGCCTTCGGGCTGGAT
>DAOTAC010000256.1:0-3646 GCA_035382325.1 Bacillota bacterium
CAAACATCCTGGTACCGCATCGGAGGCGAATCACAGCGTGAGGCGCAGGTGTGAAATCTGTGGTAAGCTAATACCCAAAGAGAGGACTGAGGCGCTTCCGGACACCAAGCGCTGCATCGAGTGCGCTAGAAGCAGGGGTACCGATGTATCGGCCAAGCGTGCTGATGTGGGTATGGATCCGGATACGTACAAAGACCTCCTCGGGGCCGTGCGCAGTTGACGCCATGGTCGGCAAGGTGTTAGCATGTGTCGTGAAGAGTGACAAGCAGTCTGAGTGATCGCGGGCGAGCGAGCGTTCGCCTGAGGAAAGTCCGAGCTCCGCAGGGCAGGGTGCTGGGTAACGCCCAGTGAAGGCGACTTCAAGGAAAGTGCCACAGAAATCAAACCGCCATGCGCAGCGCGTTTGGCGCATGGTAAGAGTGAAACGGTGCGGTAAGAGCGCACCAGCGTCCGGGCGACCGGGCGGCTAGGTAAACCCCACCCGGAGCAAGGCCAAATAGGAGGGATATGAAGCTGCCCGCTTCTCCCTCGGGTTGGGCCGCTTGAGGCTCGTGGTAACATGAGTCCCAGATAGATGATCACTCTCGACAGAACTCGGCTTACAGGGCTGCTTGTTGCGTTTGTGATGCCCGGGCTCGTCAGACGACGGCTCCGGGCATCTCCCTTTTTTGGGGTGTTCGCTGGGCGAGGCCGGCACAGGCGCACTCGCGGGGGCCATGACGGGCGTCGAGTACCCAGCGGGAACACTTATAGCGGGAACATGTTGACAGGTGGCATCGTTGCGTGTTATAGGGATGTACCGGAGGAATTTGGAGCGGTAGTGCATTACTTCTTTGGAGGTGTAACGTAATGAGCAAGTGGGTCTGCACCGTATGCGGCTATATCTACGACCCCGAGGTGGGCGACACGGATGGGGGAATCGCCGCGGGCACTGCCTTTGAGGATATACCCGACGATTGGGTATGCCCGGAGTGCGGTGTTGGGAAGGACGCGTTCGAGGAGGCGTAGGCGCAAACGCCGAGCATGAAGCAACGCGCTTGGACGAAATGGAAGGAGGTTGACGGTTTTGCGCAAAGATCTCGAAGGAACCAAGACATATGAGAACATCATGGCTGCCTTTGCAGGAGAGTCGCAAGCGAGGAACAAGTATGACTACTTTGCCTCAGCAGCCAAGAAAGAGGGGTTCGAGCAGATAGCGGCCATCTTCGAGGAGACAGCACTGAACGAGAAGGAGCACGCGAAGAGGTTGGCCAAGTTCGTGGGCCTTGTCGGAGCGACAGATGCAAACCTGAAACACGCTGCGGAAGGCGAGAACTACGAATGGACCAGCATGTACCCTGAGTTCGAGCGTGTAGCCCGTGAAGAGGGGTTCGGAGATATCGCCGACGTATTCCGGGAGATCGGCGAGGTCGAAGAGCATCACGAGGCCCGTTTCAGAGCTCTCCTTACCAATATCGAGAACGGCACTGTGTTCAAGAAGGACAAGCCTGTCAGCTGGAAGTGCCGCAACTGCGGGTACATCCACGAGGGCCCCGAGGCACCCAAGGTGTGTCCTGCATGCGCCCATCCCCAATCATACTATGAGCTCAACGTGAAGAACTACTAAGGCTCGCCTGGGGCAATCCCGCGACTTATGGAGGTGTAAGCATGAAGCTGTGGCGATGCGGAGTGTGCGGGTACATACATGATGGCGATAGTCCGCCGGAAAGGTGCCCCAAGTGCGGCGCTCCCAAGGAGAAATTCAGCGCGCTGGACGAGGCCGAAGCGAATCTGGTTCACAGATCTCGCTTCACCAACGATCTGCACTGCAAGCTGATATCCCTCATGGATGAGGTGAGGAAGATAGCGGAGGCCGGGATCGAAGACGATCTGGATCCGCCATGTGTCACTCTGTTCAAGCACGCTTTGGAGCAGGCCGTGGTTATTGGCCAGTCATCAAAGGCTGAGATCAGAGGGCACATGGGCAAGGGCAAGTGGGGCTAGAGAGAGGCTGTCGGTCGCGAGGGCATAGCTGAAGATTTGCAAATCGACCACAATGTGCCATTTACCGGACGCATATTTGGCCGATCTCGGGCCATCATACATAACGAGGTTTGCGACGGTCGAGCGAAGATCTGCGGCGGACTTGACCATAGCAATGATAGTCGAGTCCGCTGTGGGTCGAGCAAAGGTCGACTGTGGTTCCAAAGGTGATCACAGTCGGCCGGCGCGAAGATCGTTGCAGGTGGCCCAACTTATGGCGGCGGTTGATGAGATCGTCGCTGTAGGGAAATCTATCTGCAGCGGTCGAGCTAAGATCAGCGTACAAGCGAAAGCGTGGTGCTGCAGTCGAGAGATTGCAGTATGATGCCCAAGTTTGGACGTTGGTCGATCAAAGGTTGTTCCACTCCGTGTAATGGCCGCTCGGCGCCGAAAGGGGTCGGGTAGTCACGCAACGGGGTGTAGCAGCCGGAGAGCAGATCGCCGCAGGCCTCCTTTTTGCGTACGGAATAGGCACCGCCCTTGCGAGGTCCGCATGCCCGTCCCCGCGGCCGATCCGCGGGAGCACGCACAAGAGCATAAGCTAGTTTCGGCAAAGGTAGAATACTAGCAAGGGAGGGATGCGGGTGAAGGCGACAGGCATTGTCCGCAGAATCGACGACCTAGGGAGGGTCGTGATTCCGAAAGAGATCCGAAGAACCCTTCGAATACGCGAGGGTGATCCGCTTGAGATATTCACTGACCGCGAAGGCGAAGTGATCCTGAAGAAATACTCGCCCATTGCTGACCTGGGTGATTTCGCGCAGGAATACGCCGACTCGCTCCACGACGGCACTGGTCATGTCGTACTGATTGCTGACCAAGACGAGATTGTGGCGGTCTCGGGGGCGCAGAAGAAGGGTTTCGTTGAGCGGCGTATCACGGAACACGTTGAGGAGGTAATGCGCGCTCGCAAACCGTTCCTGTCGAATGTCCCCAATGAGAGCCCCCCATACAGGATCTGGAGTTCACAAGCCAGGTGATGGCGCCGATCATTGTGGAAGGGGATATTGCGGGCGCAGTCATACTCGTCTCGAAAGAGGACCGCACCATGGGCGACCTTGAGCTGAAGCTGGCCGAGACCGCGGCAGGGTTCCTTGCAAAGCAACTCAGTCAGTAGGTTACTTGCAGCGATGAGGGCCGGCCTCGCGATGTTTCGGGCTGGCCCGTTTGATTTCCCGTTTTGCGGGAAACGCCGATAGGACAGAACGCTTGACCGAGGCAAACGGCAACAGTCGTAGCGCATCCTGCGAAACTGATCGAAAACCCATCGGGACGTGTGCGGAGGACACGCCGCTCTCGCGTCGAAACGAGTGCTAGACGCGGGAGGAGGCCGATCCGATGAAGGTTACCAACGTCAGAGGAGTGCTTGTCGCCACGATTGCACTGGACCCGGGAGACTCTGGAGAGATCTCCGGCTTGTCCGATGCCGCATTGGTTATGAGAGCCAGGCGGGCGGTGTCGACAGTCATTCCTGACTACCTGATTCGCGACATTCTGGTGGGGCGGGACGACGACGTACTTGAGGTGGCCTTCACGGTGTGAAGAGCCCGGTATGGTAAGTGGTGCGCAGATAGCGTAATCTTAGTGTAGGCTGCTGGGTAGGGAAAAGCGGAGTACAGCAAGA
>DAOTAC010000257.1:0-3606 GCA_035382325.1 Bacillota bacterium
TATCCATATTATGTTACCCGCCTATGCCTGCGGATTTGTTGCCGGCGTGACTCCGTAAGAAGGGGGCGCCGTTGCCGACGCGAATTCAGATAACTCGTACCCGCCAAACCACCCAGAATCCGAGGAGGTTGATCAAAAAGCCTGCCGGAAAACGAATAGGATGAGCCAGAATCTGGTTGAGCCAAATGCGCCTGTATCGGGGACCAGGTAATCCCACTCTACGGCGAATAGGATGCCCCGGAACCCTCGCTAGAGCCCACACAGGAGAACGCCGTACCCAGAAATGTCCATGGATGTGGGTAATGCATAGCGGCCACACGACAGGCCGAGATTCGGGCCTTGGAAACCGATAGTCCCAGGCCGGTAAGAGGCCCGCCGCCGTTGCCTACAATCCCTACACGCACCCGACTGATGGCGAGCTACCCTAAATCGAGCTCGAAATCATCTGCATATGAAGACTTGATCTCAAACGGCGTAAACGAGATGTGCACGCAGACGTGGACCGGGAACCGGTATGGTGCGGCTCAAGCGGCATGTTCGTACAGAACTCAGGATCAGCGCCCTTGTAGCTCGCCTCGCTGAGGGGAGAGTGTTGGCGGGAGTACGTGGGAATCGAACCCACCGCGGCCAGGTTAGCTGCCCGCCACTGGATTTGAAGTCCAGGAGGCCCACCAGGACCAATCTACTCCCGCGTCTTCAGGCTGCACTTGCCTAGACATGAACCCATTATAGCGCAGTCGTCGCTGCCAGTCGAGGGCCACTTCATGCCTCTAGCTCCGGTCGAAGCTTCTGGCAGGAAGCTCGCCGCGCTTCTCGCCATTTGAGCGCGCGAGCGCGGCGAGCCTCTCTTCAGCTGGAATCCGCAGGCCGGCAAGCCCTGCCTATGGGCAACCAATGGGAAACCAATGCGCGAATCAACACCTCGCGCTCGATAGTAGACAACATGCATGCGCCATTATGCGCCATACGCTGCATGTTTGCAGTTAAACGCCTGTCTGCCTGGCCTTATATGATCTGCTCGCTTTTCGAACAGGTTTTCGCCAATGTGTTCCGAAACGCGACACCTAGCTTTTCCCATCGGCCGTGCCGTTCACCAGTGCGCTTATGCTAACCCCAGGCTTGGCTTCGTTCATGACCGAAACCGCGCGTCCCCATGGAGATGAGTTCATTTCGCCTAACCCCGTTTCTTCGGGCTCTCCACGGTATAGAGCGGGTACGCCCCCACCTCCTCTTCGTCGAAGAGCACTCTGAGCCAACCGGCGTGATTACCGGCGCGGGTGTTCGCCTTGAGGCGCTCGGCCACTATCACCTGGGAGTCTAGTTGGTCCACTTCGCTGCGTCTCACCACCATCGACACGTCGCGTGCGGTGGCGAGCCCCGCGGTTGTCGCCCCACGCCGCCCCGCAAGACCGTCTGCCACCGGCTCGCCCGCTCTAGCCACATCAACCCGTACGAAATTGGCAAACCCATATTCCAGAAGGGCCGCTGCATCGTGAAACCGCGCCCCCGAGCGGAGCACGACGGCGATGAATTGCAGTCCATCCCGGGTTGCTGACGCTGCCAGACAATGCCCGGCCTTACTTGTGGTTCCGGTCTTGACACCGTCGGCTCCAGCGAGGCTCCAGAGCAGCCTGTTGGTGCTATAGGTCAGCCTAGGCTGGCCACCTGCCAGTGGCGACGACCACAGCTCCGGGCAGCCCACAATATCAGCGAATTTGCGGAGGCGAAAACCCCAGATACACATCAGCGCGATGTCGTATGCGGTGGAGTGGTGCCCCGGGGCGGACAGGCCGTGCGGGTTGGCAAAGCGGGTATGCTTCAGGCCCATGCTGTAGGCGCGCGCATTCATCAGCTCTACGAAACCTGCCACCGACCCACCCACATGCTCTGCCACAGCGGTTGCGCCATCATTTCCGGACCGAAGCATTGTGGCTCGTATCAGCTCTTCGAGCTTGTAGCGCTGTCCCGCCGCCAACCCCAGGGATGATCCGCCTACCCGAGCGGCGTTTGCAGACACCTGAACTATGTCGGCCAGGTCGCCGCGCTCGATAGCCACTATGGCGGTCATGATCTTGGTGATGCTGGCAGGCTCTCTGATCTCGTGTTCGTTGCGGGCGTAGAGGATTGTGCCGGTGGACGCCTCCACCAGAATGGCGGCACGCGCGCTCACATTCGGCCCCTCGGAATACTTCCTGTGGTAGACAAGTTCATCGTATGGAGACGGGTTCACGTAGGGGGTCGCACATGGGGTCGCGCAGGGGATCGCGCAGGGGATATCGCTGGTCGAAGTCGGACCCAAGACAAGGGCCGAAATAACCCCTATGGCGGCCATAGAGGCAAGAAAGACCAGCATTGGGAAGAGCGCCAGGACCCTGCCGGCGCTCTCTTTTGCGGAATCCAAGGCTTGATTCCTCCGGTGCACCCACGGTACACCCCCCGATGCACCCCCACTCGCGTGGGGCTATCGCCTCGGAGCAAGGGCGTTCTCAGCTCCATTCATACTCTTGCAAACGAATAACTAGAACGACCGGATGTCGTAGGCACAGACCTCGACTACCACGGCGAAGCTGCGGGCGAACCTTCGCCGGAGGCAATTAGGGACGGGTTGTATGGGCACTTCCGGCACCGCTCTCGCGCGATGAACATCTTGAGTGCATCAGGTACCTCGATACCGGGAAGTTCGCCGGTGATGAGAGCCGTGCGACCCATTGGCGTAAGGAGGATGATGGGCCGTCTGCCCCGGGACGATCGAAGATAGCCGCCGGCGATAAGCTGGTCAATGATGGCAGTGATCTGGGCCAAGGTAAGGTCTTGAAGAGCGCCATAGCGTTCGATGCGGTCGAGGTCCATCTTGAGAATGTCCTGCGCGAGGGAGCCTTTGAGTATGCGCGCTATTTTCGTTTTTCCGACATGCCACGGGATCGAGCCCACACACTCGAGCACTATCTGGGCAAGTTCCTCTTCTTCGAGCAGCGCAACGGAATTTGGCGCGTTGGCATCCAATTGGATGACCTCCTCCCAGCAATAGTATCATACACAGATTACCATTGCTGTCGCCAGTTGTAAAGTAGTATTTTGTAATTCTGCGGTTTATATGGTAATGCTCTGGGCAGGCACTGTGAACCGGTTTCCCTGGTAGAACCGCTTACCGGTGCCCGTGAGGACGATTTCCGACGGATTCTGACGGTATCCTCCTGTAGCGCGAACAGTGACTTGCGTCCCAGATGGCGCAGAAAGTTCCAGGCCCGCTGCAAACCGACCGGATTCGCCGGCCAGTACAGTGCGTATCTTCACTGTATCGCGCCCCTTCTCCACAGTGTAGCTCTGTTCGGATGATGCCACCTCCATCCCTGACGGTCCTTCCAGTTCAAAGGCTGTCCAAGCCACGGGCTCGTCAGATGACAGCGACATCAAGACGTGCGATCCCGATACTCGGACCGCCAGTGTAGCGGTGGGCACAGCCAGATTGTATGGCAGCTCTAATTCGGAACGCCTGACATCCACCGTCTGCGCTTCGCCCATGTGCGCACCCGCCACGGACGCCACAGACACCTGGCGTATGTTGTCGGCGCTTTGGAACAGGAGTGAGCCGTCGCTCTGCACCAC
>DAOTAC010000258.1:0-3605 GCA_035382325.1 Bacillota bacterium
ATGGACAAGGTGACCAGAGAGCAGGGCTTCTCCTGCAGGGGAAGTGATGTATCCTGTGAGCGCCAGAAATCGCTGATGGTCGAGAAGATCGCCCGCGAGATTCGGGCGGTGAGCAAGCGGAACGGAAAGGTTCTGGTCGTGGCGGGTCCCGCGGTGATCCACACGGGGGCCGGCAAGCATCTTGCGGCGCTTATCGACGCGGGCTATGTCAACGTTTTCTTTGCCGGCAATGCCGTTGCCGTGCACGATGTGGAGTCGGCGCTGCATGGAACATCGCTTGGAGTGTACCTCAAGGACGGCACATCTGCGCCAATGGGCCACATGCACCACCTGCTGGCCATTAACAAGATACGTGACCTTGGGGGGCTGCGACAGGCCGTTGAGGCCGGCGTCCTCAGAGAGGGAGTCATGCACGCGCTAGTGAAGAACAACGTTCCCTTTGTGCTGGCAGGTTCTATTAGGGACGACGGCCCGCTGCCCGATGTCATCACGGATTCGGTTGAAGCGCAAGAGGCGATGAGGAAGGGCATCAAGGGCGTAGAGATTGCGCTTATGATGTCGACCATGCTGCATTCGATTGCCACCGGCAATCTGCTTCCTGCGCGGGTCAAGACGATCTGTGTCGACATCAACCCGGCTACAGTGACGAAGCTCGCCGATCGCGGGTCGCACCAGGCAGTGGGGATTGTCAGCGACGTGGAGTGGTTCCTGAAGGAACTCCGGTCTTATCTAGTGGCGTAGCTTCGAACATAAGTGTTGACGGGCCCGGCGCGGGCGCTTCGCAGGCGAAATGCGGAGTGCACGCGACCGGGTCTTTTTTCATGGCCCACTGTCGGGCTATTTGCGTCGCATCTGGGCCAGCGCCCGCGAGATCGTCAGGAAATCGCGCTCCGCATCTGCCCGTTCGGCTTCACTGGCACTGGCATCTGCGAGCTTTGCCGATAGTACCGACAACCTGTTCTCGAGGACCAAGGCATTTGCGGAGTCTGCCGCGTGCGCTGTTCCGGCGGCGTCGTCTGCACCCTTGGTGGGCGCGCCGTCACCTTCGCGCAGGGGTCCGGCTCCGGGCTCAAGCTCGGCTTTTGCCCTGGCACTGACCCCGACCTCAGCCCCGACCTCGGTCTCGGTCTTGGTCTCTGTCATCGAAGCCGAAGGTGGCCCGTAGTAAGTACGGAGAATTCCGTCTTCGATGGATATGGTCGTAGTGCAAATCCGGTCGAGCAGATATCGGTCATGCGAGACAATCACCAGAGTGCCTGCCCACGATTGGAGGCACCTCTCGATCGCTTCGCGCGATTCCACATCCAGATTGTTCGTGGGTTCGTCCAGGGCCAGGATATCGTAACCGCGCGCGATCATGCGCCCGAAGATGACCCGAACCTTTTCGCCCAGGCTCAACACGCTTACGCGTTTGCCGACTGCACTACCGCGGAAGAGCAACGCTCCCAGAATGTCGCGGACTTCTTGTGGAGAGCGCGTGCTTGCGGCGGATGATACGCTTTCGAACACGGTGTGCGAAGGATCAAGCTGCTCCATGGTCTGGTCGAAGTAGAACCATGAAGCGGACGGGCTTCTCCACACCGTGCCTGACGTGGACGGTTCCAGGCCGAGGAGCATACGGAGCAGAGTGGTCTTGCCGGACGCGTTCGGCCCGATGATAGCTACCCTGTCGCCTCGCATAATCGCCACATCCGCCGCGCCAAACAGCGGCCTATCGAAGCTCTTGGATATCCCCTTCGCATGTATCAGCCTGCGCCCGGACTTCTGCGCTTGCCCCATCCTGAGCACAATCGCATCTGCCTCTCGTGGCTTCGCGATACGCTGCTGGCGGAAGCGCTCAAGACGCGCGAAGGACGCGCGGGCGCGGGCCGCCCCTTTGTTTGCTCGGGCCCTGAGAAAGTCGTTCTGCCCGGCACGCCTGTGAGCCTGGCGAAACCACTCCATTTCTCTGGACGCCACTTGCTTGAGCCGGTCCTCTTCGCGCTCCTGTTTTTCGTACAGCCTCCACTCTGCCTCGAGTTCACTGTCCTTTCGAGCACGGAACGCGGTGTAGTTGCCGGTATAGGAGCGCGCGCCACGAGGAGTCAAGTCGATGACGCGCCGGGCGGTATGGTCGAGGAAGTAGCGGTCATGCGATACGAGCAGCACTGCGGCGCGGGACTCACGGATCAAGCGCGCTAGAAGGTCCATCGCCGGCGCATCCAGATGATTGGTTGGTTCGTCCAGCATAATCAGGTCGGGCTGCGCTGCCCATACTTGGGCTAGTCCCACGCGCCTTTGCTGGCCCGCACTAAGAGTTGACATCGGCATGCTCGCTAAGGCGGGCTCGATACCGAACCGGCCCAGTACCGCCGAGTCACGACAGAGATCCGAAGGCGTCAGGTCGCCCTGGAATTGCAGAGACTGTGGCAGGTAGCCTAGTATTGCCCCGGGCCGATTCCAAACGGTTCCTGAGTCGGGGTCCGTACGGCCGGATATGATGTTTAGCAGGGTTGATTTGCCACATCCGTTCGGGCCGAACAAGGCGACTTTCTCGCCTGCCTCGATTTCCAATGATACATCGCGGAAGAGGGTCCGGGCACCAAATGCCTTGGCGAGATCCCTGACTGATAGAGCTAGCATCTTGCCGCCTCCCAACGAGTGATACACAGTTGACGAGTGGGATGCGGCGACTTCCGTGATGGATGATCGGGGTCGGGCTGAAAGCAGGGAGCCTCGTGCGATGGTGGCTCGACTTGCCGGGTATGATTGCCGGGCGTAAATTGCCCAGTGCGGACTGCCCAGTGCAGACTGCCCAGTGCAAATTGTCTGGCGCAGCGTCGAGCCTATCGCCCCTTATGCACTACATTCGGAAGACGCCAACATTCCCGTGCATGCAGACACGCGATTGCAGGGCCCGGCGTTACGGGACCCGCGAGAACGCGCCCTGCGGTTCACCTAGAATGTCGACTGCTTCCTCATGTCGCAAAGGCCCTTTCTGAGTAGTGGAGCGAAGTGCGGACGGCTGTCAAGGCCAGACCGGTGCTCCGCCCACAGGATACCATGTGGGGACAGTGCGTGCAAGGTTGGCGACATCGTCTGTTCGCGACATCGTCCATCTGGGACCGCCAACATGTCGCCGACGGGTTCCGCGGACCTGTGCCCTGTGGGCCAGGATTTCCGGGGCACCTGTGTCAAGCGACACAGGATGGCCGAAAAAGGTGTCCCGTAGGGCACAGGCTCCGATATCCGGCGATCCCGCCTATGCCGAGGTCTGCGGCGACTGTTTCGCCCCAGGCTCCTTAGCTGGGGTTTTCGTAACCATGGATTCTGCCGGGCTCGAAGGCCGCCGACGGGCTCCGCGGACCTGTGCCCTGTGGGCCAGGATTTCCGGGGCACCTGTGTCAAGCGACACAGGATGGCCGAAAAAGGTGTCCCGTAGGGCACAGGATCCGATATCTGGCGATCCCGTCTATGCCGAGGTTTGCGGCGGCTGTCTCCCCGACGAACTGCAACTGTCTTCTACATACAGCAATCTATATACAGTCCTACATATTGGCCATGAGTGACAGGATATTTGCATGTGATGTAGAAACTTGACGTTGTGGGGTGACCTCATGAAGACA
>DAOTAC010000259.1:0-3590 GCA_035382325.1 Bacillota bacterium
CATAGCAGAACTCGACCGGCTGGGCCGCGAAGCGCATCGCAGGATAACGGGCACGCTGGGCAATCTCGCCGTGAGGTATTTGCCGTCGGTTCAGTTTGAGGCGCCCGACGTGCAGGCGATTGCAGGCGCCTTCAGGGATCGTCTTGCCCAGATTCGAAAAGTCGAGCTACTTCGCGGAGTCACGATGTGTGGGCCTCACCGCGACGACATTCTGTTCGAACTTGACGGTGTTAATGTGGCTGCGTTCGGCTCCCAGGGTCAGCAGAGATCGACGGTGCTTGCGGTGAAACTGGCGGAGGTCGAGTTCATACGCGCACGTACCGGCGATCAGCCGGTACTGCTTCTGGACGATGTTCTGTCGGAACTGGACGAACGCCGGCGGGCGCACCTACTGGCAGAGGTCGTAGGCAAGTACCAGGCTCTAGTCACCAGCGTTGAGCCTGGCTGCGTTGAGATAATGCCGCCCGGGGCTAGGGTGTTCATGATAAGCGCGGGGCAGATCCATGCCGGGGAGGTTGCAGCGGATGCTGTGCCGTCTGAAGGATGCACTGAGCACGACAGTGGACAGGCTAGGCTACAGGGGCCGCCTGCGCTCACTGGCGGCGATGCGCGCGTGGAATGAGGACATTGCTCCTTGTCTCAAGACCGAATCACGAGCCACCTTCATCAGGGGCAAGGTGCTGCACGTGACCGTCGAAAAGCCTGTGTGGGCACAGCAGCTCACCATGATGAGGCAGGACTTGATCAATAGGCTAAACGCGCTGGCGGGGGAAGGCGCGGTCGCCGACATACGGTTCCGCACAGGCCAGATACGGGAAGCACTGCAATGGGGGCCTGCGACGCGCGAGGAAGCCGCGGCGGGCTTTGGCGAAGGGGTCGCTACTTCTGTTCCCGACTGGACGTGCGTGGAACCTGACGTCGATGCGCTGGCCAGGGCGAGGGAGGCGGCTATGCCGATCACCGACGATGAGCTGCGCAGTCGATTCGAGGAGTTCATGCTGTTGGACGCCAAATACAGGATATGGGCGCGGCGCAACCTGTCGACAGGCGCGACGCAGGCAGCGGACGTTCTCAGGCGCGAACCGTGGCTGTCCGACGACCATCTTCATTCTCTCGTGCCCGCTGCTACGCCTGACGACTTGATGCGTGCACGGGCGACGGTAGCGGCAGAGTTCTGCGATGAAGTGCGCGCACGCATAGCTCCTGAAGCAATAGCCGCCGGCGGGGGCTGTGGCTCCGATGCCGCGCAGCGTCGTGTCGAGTTGAGATTACTTGTTGAATCCATAGCCATGCTGTTGACAGGCCGACCTCCTGAGCAGGTGGACGGTAACCTCGTGGCCTACGCTCTTGGCGAGGAGTTTGCCAGCTATGTGCGACAAGCCGAATAGGCCGGATACGCCGGATAAGCCGCATAAGGCCTTTGAACCCATGGTTATGCGGGAAAAGCATTGGGACGCGCCTGTGCACTGGCTCTACCTGGGCGGCGACGCAGTGATCGATAGCCGCGAAGTCGTAGCCATACTTGATGGAGAGAGGGGCAGACGCTCGACTGCACTGACAGAATACATACGGAGAAACGTGGAGGCGGGAAGAGCAATAGACGTATCGGATGACGGGTCCGTCAAGTCAGTGGTGATCACCGCCGACCGGATCTACCTGAGTCAGGTGGCGCCGCCTACTGTGGGCAAAAGAGCCAATATCATCTACTTGGGCGAGGATGAGGGCGAAGAATAGCCGGGCGTTTTGGTGTATAATTGGTCTGATGGGCGCCGTGGTGCGAACTCATACACCACGGCGATTTTATGGGTTCGAAACGATCAGGGAGGTAGTTTTTTGGAAAGCTCCGGCGTACGGAACAACAACAACACGCAATACAATGCCGATCAGATTCAGGTGTTGGAGGGGCTGGAAGGGGTCCGTAAGCGACCTGCCATGTACATCGGGAGCACCGATGCCAGAGGCCTTCACCACCTGGTCTACGAGGTTGTCGACAACGCCATCGACGAGGCCCTCGCCGGCTTTTGCGACACCATCGTGGTGACGATAGGAGCTGACGGTTCAGTCTCAGTTGAAGATAACGGCCGAGGAATCCCAGTCGACATACATCCCAGAGAAGGCAAGCCCGCTCTGGAAGTAGTTCTAACCATGCTACATGCAGGGGGTAAGTTCGGCGGCGGGGGATATCGCGTGTCGGGAGGCCTTCATGGCGTGGGAGTGTCCGTGGTGAACGCGCTCTCCGAGTCTCTTGAAGCGTGGGTGCGCCGCGACGGCCGCATCTACTATCAGGCGTTCAGGCGCGGAGCCACGGTTGCGCCGCTTAAGGTGAAGGGGCCGGCCGACAGCACAGGAACCACAATCAGATTCCGGCCGGATCCAGATATCTTCGAGACGCTGGACTTCAGCTTCGATACGCTCTCCTTCAGGTTGAGGGAGTTCGCGTTCCTCAGCGCAGGCACGAAGATTGTGCTCAGGGACGAACGCGAAGGCGATGACGGGCGCAGGGAGAATGTGTTCCAGTACGACGGAGGAATCCGCTCATTCGTCGAGTTCATCAACAGGGCAAAAGACCCTGTGCATGACGATGTCATATACGTCTCTAGAGACCTGGAATCGGTATCGGTGGAGACCGCCATTCAGTATAACGACGGCTATTCAGAGAACATGCTCTGCTTCGCAAACTACGTGAATACTACTGAAGGCGGGACACACCTGTCGGGGTTCAGATCGGCTCTCACCCGGTCCATAAACGATTACGCCCGGAAGGCAAACATCCTCAAAGACAACGACGAGAACCTGGTGGGCGACGACGTGCGCGAAGGGCTCACAGCCGTGCTCAGCGTCAAACTGGAGGACCCGCAGTTCGAAGGGCAGACCAAGACTAAGCTTGGCAACAGCGAGATGCGCGGCATAGTTGACTCCGTTGTGACTGAAGGGCTTACCGTGTACTTCGAGGAGAACCCGGGCACGGCACGCAAGATCGTCGACAAGTGTGTTTCGGCAGCCCGGGCCCGCGAAGCGGCACGCAAGGCCAAGGAACTCACCCGCAGGAAATCTGCTCTGGAGATATCGTCGCTTCCTGGGAAGCTTGCCGACTGTACGCTGCGCGATCCGGCTTTGTGCGAGCTCTACATCGTTGAGGGCGACTCTGCAGGCGGTTCGGCCAAATCCGGTCGCGACCGCAGGTTCCAGGCGATCATGCCTATCAGGGGCAAGATCCTCAATGTCGAGAAGGCACGCATTGACAAGATCTTTGCCAACATGGAGATTCGGGCGATGATCACAGCTCTGGGCACCGGGATAGGCGAGGACTTCGACATCTCCAAACTTCGCTACAGCAAGGTCGTTATCATGAGAGATGCGGACGTGGACGGCGCGCACATACGCACACTTTTGCTGACGTTCTTCTTCCGGTTCATGAGGCCGCTCATTGAGAACGGGAACATCCTAATAGCGCAACCGCCCCTGTACATGGTGCGCCAGGGCAAGAAGGAGCACTACGCGTACAGCGACCGAGAGCTGCAGGAGGTGCTAGGCAGCCTGGGAGGCGGCAACTACCCGGTGCAGCGCTACAAGGGTCTCGGCGAGATGAA
>DAOTAC010000260.1:0-3589 GCA_035382325.1 Bacillota bacterium
GGCCCTCCTTAGGTAGTCCACTTCTGAAACCGCCCGGTGCCCGCCAAGCGGGTTCGGCCCGGGCAGAGGCCTCGGTCTGCAATTCGACAAAAGACTATCCTATCCTCCAGCTGCCTTGGGAATCGGCTTCTTAGGAGGCGTTCAAGGACGAATAGCTAGGGCGGGGACACGCCCCGCCCTAAGACCGAGATACTCTTGCCCACGGCTCGATCTTGATCACTTGCTGTTTCGGCCGCCTGCGCTTAGCGAAGCGGGACCAATTGGAGGGCATTGGATGGCTGCAGGATCTGTCCATGACAGCAGGTACACGATTTCGTTTTGCCACAGCTCCTCAGCATCAGCCACACCGTCCGCATCACTATCGGTGTCATCACCTGGCTCTGCACCGTCTTGCACACAGTCGAGAAGGAAACTGTTAAATACAGTGAGGTTGCTGTCAGTCACGAACACAAGACCTTGTCCGGCCTGGTATGCGGGGGTTATGCCGGCAATGGCCATACCTCCTGCGCTCTCATGGGCCACGACTCCTTCAAAGTTGTACCTAGATACGTAGTTCACGGAGATGTTCGTAACAGCGTTGGGCGATCTGAAGATCACATGATCGGCAGCCCACCTAAACACCGTGAATGGATCCTCAGCCAGGACGTCACCATCGGCGAATCCAGAGAAGTCCGCGCCAAGTTTTTCCCAAAGCGCGTGTGCCCTTGAGGACGCGCTGACTGTGGGATCCCACGAGGAAATGGCAAGGTGCCCACCCATGTCAACATAGTCAGAGAGGCAATCCAGCATGGCCTTGCTGCTAGGGTAGTTGCAGTGGTCCGCCACGATCAGGCGCCATGGATGGTTCGTCATCTCATCCACAAGCCCGACCGAATCACTGACCTGTGTGAAAGTAATCCCCAGCGCATCAAGGGCTTCGGCTGCGAAGTGATTGTCGAGAATGGAGTCATCGTACAGGAGCACTTCTAGGTCGGCCGGCATGATCATGTTCATCGAGGCTGTTGTAGTGGCACCCTTGGTTACCGTCACCCCGTCTCCCAGCCTGTCAACATACCCTGCCTTCGTCACCTTCACCTCGTAGGTTCCAGCTGCAACCGAAGGGAATCTGTAGGATCCGTCCGTTCCGGTAGTGGCAGTGAGTATCGCGGCGTTGATAAGCGTCACCTTAGCGCCGGATATGGGCAGCAAAGTGACTGCATCCGTGATGGTTCCCTGAACCGACCCCACGTTTCTCACGGGCCCGCACCCCGTGAGAGCGAAGGACGCAACAGCCAGGACAATAAGAATGCGCAGAGTTTTGGTGGCGAGATGTGCTCTGTGGATGAACAAATGGATTCGCCTCCCTCTTGTTGTGTACGCTGATCGTGAGCTCATGCGGGATTCACATGATCTGCGCTTCCCGGCCCGCGGGTGCAGTCGCACGCCCTGGCCATCGATGCCCGTTACTACCGGCCCATGCCCAATGCGCAAGGCGGTGTACTGTGCGCGAGTGCGGGTTTGATGGCTGGATTATTCCGCGTGTTATGTGTTCTTCCTGCTGACTATCGGCTGATCTCGAAGTTAATTCGAGTGTGGAATGTGGAGCGCGTCACCGCGTCTAGCTGCGACATAGGTGAGGCGCCGCTCAGCGCGGCCCAGACGTCGATGTGAGGCTATAGTTGAACTCCACATCAGGGAGAATCGTCGACTTGAAGGCGACGACGCCCAGACCCTTCTTGAAGACTCTGGTTTCCCGGTACAGCCCGTCTGGCATGCTCGCGTCGGGAGTGGTGTATTCGACTTCGCAGAATGCCAAGTCATCTTCAGGGTCCTTCCCCGTCCGGGTGACCTTGGCGTCGACCCTGCTTCCGTCTTCGGCTTTGAAGTCCCAGTTCTGTCCCTGTTTGACCGGGGCCTTGAGCATCACCAGACCATCTATCCGGTGAGGGAACACATCCTTGTGAAGTATTCGTTCGCGCACATCCTCCTGGGTGAAGACGTACTCAAGGTCAAAGCTGAAGTCGCGCCCGGATTCGCCGTCTGACATGTCGAACACAGCGCCGGAGATCTCGTAGACCACGTTACCCGGCGACTTCGTGTTGGTTATTCGATCGATACTCATCTTGTGTCCGTACTCGGCAAACCCAAAGTAGGTCCAGGTAAAGCCCTCATTATCAGGGAAGAACGACATGACTTCGTCCCGCAGCGCAGAGCGCCCGAGACACCCTGCCCCGAGTAGCGTCGCTGCACACGCCATGATTACTAAGGCGGCGAGAGCGCCCCGGCTCCATGTACCGGCTGGCCTGGAGTAGCCCATGAAACTAGCCACGAGTTGGGATCCCCCGATCAGAAACCGGATTGACGATGCTGATGCGGGCCATCACGAAAATCCGCATTCGCGACTCACCGAGTCCAGCGCCTCCAGCAGTCCTTCGGTTTTGGCCCGATAGTTCAGATATTCCCAGTCTATCGAGGCTTCATGCAAGGCAGTCAGCCTTCCGGCCCACTCTCGGTCGGAAATCGACTGCCAGTGAACGTAGCCCCTCAAACGATCCATGATAAGATCCTCGATACCGATTACCTGTACCTGCAAGTCGTCAACATCAACAACTGCAACCCGCTCAAGCGAGCCGGCAAGAGTGTCATCCGGCGCCTCAATCGCTACGTCCAAATCTGGGCTGTACCAGTGCCTTTGCCCCCGTTCCTTCGAAAACCCCAGTTCCTTGAGGACTGCATCCAGCCTCTCGCGAGCGGCAATGACTACGTCGATATCCTGGGTAGCGTACCCGCCAAGCGTGTAGAAGTCCACCGCGCCGCCTCCCACCAAGATGGGCGCAGCGACGCCGTCCGACTCCAGCGCGCGTGTCACAACACCCAACACGTACATGCGGCGTCTGAACGGGTCGGCAATGCCAATAGCTCGGATCAACCGTTCGCAAACCGGATCGAGATCATCCGAACACACGGAGACGATACCTCCTCTCGGCTACCCTGACGAGCTCGCCGGTTGAAACGGCGCGATCCAATCTGGCCTTGGCCAGCCGAGTGAGGACGGCGACCTCTTCCGGGTTCCTCGGGCGGCGCCTTACGGCCCGATGGGAGCTGCCCTCTCCGCTTCCCACTTGAGCCATGCCCGCCGCGCGGCCGGCCTATTGTGTGCAGTATACTCATCAAGATCGAATCGTCTGGAGCCCAAAGGTATTCCACTCCCCGCCATGCCCTAGTAGTGTACATCCGTCTTCTGCGAATCCGCCGGTCCTCCTGCAGATCGAACCTCAGTCTCCGGCTCTCAGTAGCCCATTCCCTTCAAAATGGTAGACAGCGCGCTCAGCCCCCCCCTATCAATTCGTCATCCCTGCTGATGCAGTCTCTGAATAGCTTGATGCCCTCATCGATCATGGGATTATCAGTACATACCTCAATAGTCATGGCATCGCCCTGCAGGCCTACCCGATCGATGGCGGTCTTTTCGGGGTCGTAGAGCTTCTCATAGCGGTATGCCTCCGTGAAGTGCTGTCGCGCCCTGCATATGAGCAGCGCAAGATCTAGTGCTCTGTGCAGCGGCAGTTCCTCCGATTGCCTCGACCATTTTTCACCGGTGTGCCTCCAC
>DAOTAC010000261.1:0-2162 GCA_035382325.1 Bacillota bacterium
GCTGGACTCGGGCGTGGGCCTGATCATTCGGATTACAGGGGGCTTCACCGTGCTGGGAGGCAGATTCGAGGAGGCTATGATCAGCTCAGTGACGCATGCGCTCAAGCTCGGCGCTACGGGAGTGGCCGTGACTGTCAAGTTCGGCCATGAGCGTGAAGATGAGTTCACGCGCCAGGCTTCGCTGGTTGCCGACGACTGCTATGACTGGGGTATGCCGCTAATGACCGAGGTGTGGCCGGCAGGCAAGAATGTTGGCAAACCTTCCGATCTTTCCGCCGTCAAGCTGGGCGCACGTGCGGCGGCCGAGTACGGAACTGATATAGTCAAGACCTTCTACCCTGGTACCGAGGAGGGCTGTGCCGAGGTAGTGGCGGGTTGCCCGGTGCCAGTGGTTGTTCTGGGCGGCGAGAAGGCCGATGCGCCTCTCGATACCTTCCGCATGGTCGAGTCGGCGATCCGGGCGGGCGCAGCTGGCGTTGCCATGGGGCGCAACGTGTGGGGCCAGCCGGACCCGACGAGGATGATCGAAGCTCTGCGTGGCATCGTTCATGATGGGTGGAGCGCAGAGCAGGCAGACACTTTCTTCGGAAGGCAGGGTTGACGTGTGGGCAGGGTTGAAGGGGCCTGTCTGCTGCGAGTGCAGGGAGTTCTGGCCTCGCTGTCGCCAAGTGAGCAGCGGGTGGCAGTGTGCGTACTAGAACACCCTAGGAAGGTCGTTCAGTCTACGATAACTGATCTGGCGCGCGAATGCGAGGTGTCGGAATCCACCGTTGTCCGGTTCTGCAAGAGCCTCGGCCTGGATGGATACAAGGAGTTCCGCATCGCCATAGCCCAGGAACTGGGGGCTCTCGTGCCCGAGCTTGCCGCTGCCGAGATGGGGACCGCTCGAGAAGTCAAAGAGCTGGCCCAAGATGTGTTTTCCAACAATATCAGGGCTCTGGAGGCTACCTTGGGTTCGCTGGACTACGAAGCGGTAGCCCGGGCCACCGAGGCGCTGGCTCGTGCACGGAGGGTGGACTTCTACGGGGCAGGCCCATCCAACGTCGTAGCGATGGACGCCTACATCAAGTTCATGCGTATAGGTCTGTCGGCCGGTTTCAACTCCAACTCGTATCTACAGGCAATATCGGCTGCAGTGCTAACCAACGAAGATGTCGCGGTCGGGATCTCATATTCCGGTTCCACGCGCGACACCGTGGAAGCTCTCAGCATCGCCAGGAAGGCCGGGGCGACTACTGTGGCCATAACGAACTTCAGCGACATGCCAATAAGCGACGCTTCCGACATCGTCATATGCACCAAGGCGGATGAATCGCTGTTCCAGGGGGGTGCCATGGCCTCGCGCACGGCGCAGTTGGCGGTGATAGATCTGATTTTTGCGGGCACCGTGAGCCGAAGGTCAGATGTGTTCGCGGAGCAATTCGACAAGACCAAGACCGCCCTCCTAATGAAGCTGAGGGGCGCCGCCGGCGTACCGGGGCAGGCGGGCAGGAATGGCCGAGCATCGGCGCCGCATAGAGGCGAGCACGACACGAAACAGTGAGAGCGGGGGCATGGCAGATGAACATCTTCGTCTTGATGAAGCAGGTGCCGGGCACGTCCAATGTGAAGATGGACGAGAAGACCGGCACTATGATCAGGACTGAGCATGAGAACGTTATCAACCCGCTGGACGAAAATGCCCTCGAAGAGGCGCTGCGATTGAGGCAGGCTGTGCCGGGGTCGATTGTGACCGCGATCAGCATGGGGCCTCCGCCTGCCGCCAGGGCGCTTCGCGAGGCTCTGGCCATGGGCGCCGACAGTGCGGTGCTGCTCTGTCACCGTGCCCTGGCGGGATCGGACACGCTGGCTACGGCGCGCGCCCTGGCCGGCGCCGTGAAGCATGTGGCGGGCGGCGATGTCGGCTCGCGTGACCTCGTCTTGTGCGGCGAACGTGCCACCGATGGCGAGACCGGGCAGGTTGGCCCGATGATCGCCGCGCTCCTCGACGTGTGCTTGGCGACGTATGTCCGGAGCATAGGGCTGGAGGACGCTGAGGGCGCTTCGCCCACAGTGGTGGCGGAACGGGTCGTAGAAGACGGATTTGAGCGCGTGAGGCTGTCGCTTCCTTGTGTGATTACCGTGGTCAAAGACATCAACCAGCCCGGCTTCCCGACTCTGGC
>DAOTAC010000261.1:2172-3576 GCA_035382325.1 Bacillota bacterium
GGCCGGCAAGATACGCGCGCGGAAAGCCGAGGTGCGCATGCTCAGCCACGAGAAGCTGGGCCTGGGCGCCGATGCTGTCGGCCTGTCGGGATCGCCTACGAGAGTAGTTCGAATATTCAGGCCCAGCTTTGCGCGAAACACGGTTCTGCATGCCCAGGACGGCTCGGGCGCGGCTGTGGACGCTCTCGTTGATCTGCTCGTTGATCGGGGGATCTTGTGATGGATATGCACTCGATAACGTGCGTAGGGGATTTGGGGCGTGTGCTTGACATGGGACATGCAGGCGTGATGGTTGTCGGGGAGCAGCGCCGAGGAGAGGTGCATCCGGTTACGTTCGAGCTTTTGGCGCGGGGCAGGCAGCTTGCCGACAGGCTTGGCGCGGAGCTATCGTGCGTGGTGATCGGGTCAGGGCTGGAAACTGGCGCCCGCGAGATCATCGAAAGAGGCGCCGACATGGTCTACCTGGTAGATGATCCCGCCTTAGCATGGTTTCTGCCGGGGCTCTACGCCCGGGCGTTAGCGAGGCTTATCCAAAGCGAGATGCCCGAGATCGTCATAGCCGCTGCTACGACTTCTGGGCGCACGTTGATGCCTCTTGTGGCGGCCAGGTTGGGCACCGGCCTCACTGCAGACTGCACCGAGCTGGACATCGATACCAAAGAGCGCCTTCTGCTGCAGACGCGACCGGCCATTGGCGGGAATGTGATGGCTACGATCAAGACGCCTCAGGCGAGGCCGCAGATGGCGACGGTGCGCCCCAAGTCCGCGCGTCCGCTGCCGCGCGATGCGGCGCGGGTGGGCAGGGTCGTCCAGGTGAAGCTAGAGACGAAGGATTGCGGTGCGGTAGGGGGCGGCACGATTGGCTGTGGCGCCGGGTCCGGGCGCGGGCAAGGGCTCGAGGTCGTACTTGGGTCGGTTCGCGATGCGACGCAGGAAGTGAATGTGCAGGACGCCGAGGTCATTGTGACAGGCGGCAAGGGCCTGAAGAACAAAGACAACTTCCGGATGATCGAGGAACTCGCGTCTTTGCTCGGGGCGGCGGTGGGGGCCACGCGCGATGTGGTAGACCTGGGGTGGATCAGCTACCCGCATCAGATCGGCCTATCGGGCAAGACCGTTGCGCCGCGCTTATACATTGCGGTAGGCGTGTCGGGGTCGGTGCAGCACCTGGCCGGGATGCAGACGGCGGAGACCATAATCGCTGTTAACAAGGACAAGGACGCGCAGATCTTCAAGGTTGCCGACTTTGGCATAGTCGGAGACCTGTTCGAGGTAGTGCCGGAGATGATTGAAAAGATCAGGAATCGGACGGCGGCGGGAAGGTGACCGGCGAGATGACGACCGATGAGACGAATGAGACAAACAGGTATGGGTGTGCGCCGGCCGAGAAGAGGTTCAGCCCGG
>DAOTAC010000262.1:0-3554 GCA_035382325.1 Bacillota bacterium
TATAATCATCCGTGCAGCTTGAGGGCTGTTTACCAGAGGGGAGGGTACGCCTTGAAGCTACCGGATGTGAATGTCAAGCTAGTGGCGGCGAGCCTGGCTGTCGCCCTGGCTTTGCTTTTCGGGGGAAACGCGCTTGTTCGCGTGACACGGGTTTCGATTCCCGTGGAACGCGCGCTGGGGCATATGGCCGAGGTCAAGTCGCATTCGATTGAGTCAACTCCATACGGCGCTGTGCTCAATGTCGAGCTCGTCGATGTGTCGGATCTTTCCGAAACATTCAGAAGCCTGACTATGGCTGCAGCACATCTTGCCGGGCAAGACGGGGTGTGGATACGCATCGCAGATTCCCGCGACGATACCCTGCGAGACGTCTACTATCGTCTTCATTTCTCATTGCAGGAGGCCATAGCTACCGGCTCATTCGAAGACCTGGAACGCCGGTCCGAGGAGTCGGCGCGAGAAGCGGGCCTTACCGGCGCCCGGGTTGTGGTAGACTCAGAGTACGTATATGTGTCCATGGCGCACGGCGCAAACCAGCTGTACGAGGTGGTCCCGAGGCGACCATATGACGCCGGGGCAACGACCGGATCAAGGTCGGTCGCGCGCTCTGATCCCCGCTCCTTTGGGGCAGCGGGAGGTGTGCGGATATGGTAAGGGACATTGCGATCGGCGTATGGGCTGCGGCTCTGATCTTCTGTGTGGTCTCCGGATACGATCCGGCCCTGATTGTGCTGGCCGGAGGGGTGGCCGCTCTTGCGCAGTTGCTTCTGTCGGGGCGCATTACCGGCCAGCGGTTTGAGGTAGCAAACCGGGCCTGCGCAGGGCAGAAGGTGCGCGGGCTGACTTTCGGAGACGTGGGAGGACAGGAGACTGCCAAGCGTGAGCTCGTAGAAGCTCTGGAGTTCATAAGGAATGAAGACAGTGCGGTTCGTCTGGGGATACGCCCACTCCGCGGCATACTGCTGAGCGGTCCTCCCGGCACCGGCAAGACGCTTCTTGCCAGAGCTGCGGCGAATTACACGGATGCAGTGTTTATATCCGCAGCCGGCAGCGATTTCGTGGAGATGTACGCAGGCGTCGGGGCCAAGCGGGTGCGTGACCTGTTCAGCACGGCGCGCGCGACAGCTGTAGCGCAGCATAAGAAGACGGCGGTCATATTCATAGACGAGATCGACGTGCTGGGCGGTGTGCGCGGCAAGCACTCCAGCCATCTAGAGTACGATCAGACACTCAACCAGCTCTTGGTGGAGATGGACGGGCTGGTGTCGGCATCTCGCGACGGGGTGAGGGTGTTGGTGGTCGGTGCCACAAACCGTGCCGACCTTCTGGACCCGGCTCTCCTCAGGCCGGGCAGGTTCGATAGGGTGGTCAATGTGGACCTGCCTGATCGTGAAGGCCGCCGCCGGATACTGGAGATACACACCAAGCGGAAGCCACTCGCGGATGATGTGGACCTAGGGCGCGTTGCAGCCGAAGCCTTCGGCTTCTCCGGCGCCTATCTGGAGAGCTTGACCAACGAGGCGGCGATTATGGCGCTGCGGGCAGGGAGGGCCCGGATAACCATGGACGACTTCTCCGAGGCGATGGAGAAGGTTATCATGGGCGAGAAGATCAACAGGCGTCCGGATGTGGACGAGCTGCTCAGAGTGGCAGTACATGAGGTCGGCCACGCAGTCGCGAGCGAACGGCTGAAGCCGGGTTCCGTGGCTGCCGTCACAGTATCGTCGCGGGGAAAGGCTCTGGGGTACGTGCGCCAGGCTCCTAAGTCCGATATATACCTGGAAACCCGCATGGAGCTGGAGGACAGGATGTGTACCATGCTCGCGGGCGCTGTGGCGGAAGAGCTCATCCTGGGCGAGCGGAGCACAGGCGCGTCACAAGACATTGAGCAGGCTGTGGAGACAGCGCGCAAGATCGTCAACTGTGGCCTGTCGGACCTAGGGATAATCAGCGAAGAGGACATACCGCGAGACAAGTACCATGACGCCATATGGCACCTAGTTAGGGCACAGGAAGACCGCACCCGGTCTTTGCTGAGCGAACATTCGGAGCTGATCCGGGAAATCGCCGGTGAGCTCATGGACGTGGAGAGAATAGACGGAGACGCTTTCAGGCGCCGTCTGGCCGTAGCGGTGTAACGCGGACCTGGCGGCGCGCAGGGAGGCAGGCTACGAGATGATGGCAGAAATCCTTTCGGTCGGCACTGAACTGCTGCTCGGGCAGGTTGTCGACACGAATGCTGCATACATCGCGCGTCGGCTGGCAGAGCTGGGCGTCACCTTGTATCGAAAGACCACCGTAGGCGACAACTTGGCCCGGGTATCCGCTGCGGTGCGTGAGGCGCTTGAGCGCGCAGACATCGTGATCGCCACCGGCGGCCTCGGGCCGACGGAAGACGACCTCACGCGCGAGGCGGTGGCGGATGCGCTATCGGTGAGGCTGGTGGAGAGCCCCGAGGTTCTTGCCGGCCTCGCCAGTTTCTTCGCCTCTCGCGGGGCCCGCATGACCGAGAACAACCGCAGGCAGGCCTTGCGCCCTGAGCCGGGGGCGGGCGGGCTCATACCGAACCCGATAGGCACTGCCCCGGGCGTCCTGTTCGAGTCAGGCGATAAGCGGGTGATATGCCTCCCGGGCGTGCCCCGGGAGATGGAGAGAATGATGGACTCCTGGGTCGTGCCGTACCTGCGCGACTGCCGTCGCGGGCCCGACAGCGCTCAGGTGATAAAGTCCAAAGTCGTACGGACCTTTGGAATCGGCGAATCGGCTCTGGAGGAGCTCATAGTCGACCTGGCCCATGGGCACGACAACCCGACTGTGGCCACCTATGCCGGCGGAGGAGAGTGTCAGGTGAGGGTCACCGCCCGGGCCGACTCTGAGCCCGAGGCGGATGCTCTCATACAGTCTGTGCTGGCGCCTCTTGGCGCTCGCCTTGGGCGGCTGGTATATGGATACGACGCCGACACATTGGAAGAAGCGGTGGGTCGCCAGCTTGCGGAGGCGGGGCTTAGCATGGCTTGCGCTGAGTCGTGCACCGGAGGGCTGGTATCCGCCATGCTCACCAACGTGCCCGGAAGCTCCGCATACCTCGACCGCGGCGTCGTTACCTATAGCAACCGTGCCAAAGTTGAGCAGCTTGCGGTGGATGAGAAGACCCTGGCCTCGCACGGGGCTGTGAGCCGCGATACTGCAGTTGAGATGGCCACAGGGGTGGCCCGGATTGCCCGAGTGGACATCGGCCTTTCGGTTACCGGAGTAGCGGGCCCGGGGGGAGGCACAGATGCCAAGCCTGTCGGCACAGTCCATTTCGCCATGGCCGACATGGGCCGTCCTTCGGTGACAACAGCCCGACTGAGGTTCGGAGGAGATCGCGCCGCTGTGCGGACCCGAGCGGCCAAGTTCGCGCTGGATCTCATAAGGAGGCATCTGGTGGGAGACCGCCAGGATCACCCGGCAGATCACCCCGCTAATGGGCAATAATAACCCGGATGGGCGGTGCTACTTGTGGAGGAATATCGACGCGAGTCTGGAATTCCAATTATCAGAACGTTCATCGC
>DAOTAC010000263.1:0-3522 GCA_035382325.1 Bacillota bacterium
TTCCGAAATGCCTGCTTTCCATGCACTACATGCACCTATGCCCCACATCTGTTTGACCCAGTCCGTTCTTGGCTATACATCGTAATTACAATGTATGGACCGGAGGGATGGCTGTGATCAAGACCCTGACCGCTCATGGAAACAGCGCGGCGCTGATCATCGACAAACCAATACTGGGACTGCTCGATATCACCATGAGCACTCCTCTGAAGATCGTCACCGACGGCAAAAACCTGATCATATCGCCAGTGCGCGACGCGGGACGCGATGAGCTGTTCAGGGCAGCGCTCGCCAAGGTGAACGCAGAACACGAGTCTACGCTCAGGAAGCTCGCGGAGTAGCACGCAGTCTGCCCGGAAAGCACAGGCTTTGCGAGGTGATTCTGCATGGACAGCGCAGTCTTCATGACCCTGGACGAGGCAGTCGCTGTCCACACGGACCAGGTCAAACGATATGGCGGGCATCCGTTCATCGATGGCAACAAGCGAACCGCCCTAGCTTGCGCTCTGTTCGGCTCGCTCCCTGCTTAAGGGACTTTTGCGTTCTCTCCGATGTCAAACTCGGGATGCATCACCTATTGTCCGTTCCGTCGACGCATCGTCGAAAACGTGCTCATAAAATCGACATCTAGTTTTTCCCATCGGCCCTGGGCCGGTCGCTGCGCCTTTCCCGCTGCCAAGCTTCGCTTCGTCTGTGATCAAAACCGCACGTACCCACGGGGATGGGTTCGTCTCACTTTGGGTTTGGTTGGCCATAGACCCTATCAGCGCCGCGCCCCATCTGCCCGCCTTTCCAGGTGATAGACCCGGTCGCGCTGGAAGCTCTCACCGAGCCTACGATACCTTGAACCTCCCCACCTCCAACCGTAGTTTCTGGGCCATGTCTGTCAGTATTCCGGTTGAGTCGGCCATCCCCTTGAGCGAGGCCGCCACTTGCTCGGCAGATGCCGACACCTCCTGGATCGAAGCGGCGTTCTCCTCGGCCAGAGAGGCCACCCCGCTCACATCCTCCTGAACCTGACCGGCGTCTGCCCGCATGCTGCGTGCGGCCGCGGTATTCGCCTCCGCCACTCCCATGATCCCCGACATGTGCTGTTTCACCGCTGACGTGGCGCCCTCAACCGTTACGAGTGCGGCAATCAGCTTCTCCACGAGCTTGCCGAGCTGTGACGAACTGTACGCTATTTCCTCAAGCGCCGCAGACGCCTGAGACGAAACCTCTTTGCCTGCCCCCACCGCCCGCGCGCCCCCCGCCATGGCTCGAACGGCGCTGCCGGTCGACTCCACGATGCTCTGCACCAGCGCCCCTATGGCCTTGGTCTCTGCCGAGGATCGCTCCGCCAATTTTCGGACTTCATCTGCTACCACGGCAAATCCACGCCCGTGTTCGCCGGCGCGTGCCGCCTCTATGGCTGCATTCAGCGCTAGCAGGTTAGTCTGGTCCGCGATGTCCCTTATGACCTCGAGAATCCTGCCGATCTCATGCGAGTGTCCTTCGAGTTCGCGGATGCGTCTCTCGACATCCTGCGTGGCCGAGACGATTTCGTCCATACGGGCTGACACGGCATCGACCGACTCCGAACCGCGACGGGCCAGTTCGGAATTGTGGGTGACAGAGTCCATCACAGCTTCCAGAACCGTACGAGACTCGCTCAGGGCTGCACCGGCCTGATCAACTGAACGCGCGGACTCCCGCGCGCTCGCAGCCTGGCGCTCCGTTCCCTGTGCCACTTCGGCAATGGTAGCTTCTAGCCTCCTCGCGGATCCGGTCACGCTCACGGCATCAGCCCCCTGTCGCTGGCCAGCCGCTGCAAGCTCTTGCACGGTACCGGCTATCTGATCCACGGCCAGTGACGATTCCTCGGCTGAGGCCGACAGCTCCGCGCTGGCGCCGGCCACCTCTTCGGTCATCTCCAGCACTCCCTGAATCAACCGGCGCAGACCCATCATCATCTCGCGCACCGATTCTGTCAGCCGCTCAATCTCATCGCCAGTCCCCGTCGCCGGCACTTCAGCCGTCAGGTCCCCGCCTGCCACCGTGTCGGCCGCCTCCATGATACGCCGTATCGGGCGGGCTATCCGCCCGGAAATCCGCCACCCCAGCATCAGCGAGGCTACCAGGCCGGCGCCCATAGCCGCAAGCGACATCTTCTGCGAAACGAGCGATCGATCTATCGCGTCCTGAAACCCGCTCACCATGGCTTCCCGCCGCCTCTGGGCGAACTTTGAAAGCGCATCGGCAGACCACAGCCTCATAGGCGCATATTCCGATTCGTATATCGTCATCGCAACATCTGCGCCCCAGTCGCGCGCCATTTCCAGCAGATCCGACTGATATGATTCGAAGTCCTCCAGGTACGACCTCATCTTCTCGAACAGCTGGATGTCCTCATCGCTAGTTGCCAGTAACGCGGCCTCGGCCACCACATGAGCGAACTCCTCACCTGCAAGCTTAAGTTCTTCCCCACGGCTCGGATCATCCGGCTGCAGCAGTACGGCCTTCATCGCGTCCGACACCCTAAGATCGAAGTATCGTACCTCCTCCGCCAGCTCCAGGTAGTGATACTCATCAGACGCGAGCCTTCCCGTGGCCTTGCCGAGAACCGATACCTCCCGGTAGAGCAGTAACGAAGCCGCACCCATCAGGAGCACGACAAGGACGATAGCGCCAGTTATCTTCCATCGTATACTGGCTCTCTGTTTCCGCTTTTCTCCGCCCATCACCAATGCTTCCTCCCTCGCGATTGGTTCTCTTGCCTTCACAGAACATTATCGGCACATATCTGCTGTCTGTTTACCAGCATTGCACACCCAGAATGCCCATATGCTGGATAATGCTGGCGAATGCGTCTTTCATCTGGGTGCATTGTGGGCTATAATGATGTGGTGTCGCGTGCGATAGCCGCAGAATCGAGGAGTGGCCGTTGAAACGCTTCGAGCATATACACGAATTCCTGTCCAAGCACAAATGGGAGTACGTTGCAGGGGTCGCCTGCCTCATCCTCGTTGACGCACTGCAACTGGTTATCCCGCGTCTCCTTGGGAGGCTCACGGACAGTCTCCGCGCAGGAACTCTCACCAGCGATGGGCTGCGCAGCGTCGTTATTGTGATCATGGGTATAGCCGGCGCCATAGCAGTCGGTCGGTTCCTTTGGCGCATTTTCATCAATGGCACGGCCCGGCTGCTGGATTTCTACCTGAGGAACAAGCTCTTTGCTCATCTGGAGCGGCTTCCGGCTCGTTACTACAACGAGCACAAGACGGGAGACTTGATGGCGCATGCCACCAACGACATCCCGGCAATTAGGCAGACGTTCGGACAGGGATTCATCCTGTTGACTGACGCCATCTTTATGACAGGTGCCACACTAATCATACTGTTCAGAACTACGCCGCTCCGACTGGCTCTGCTGAGCCTGCTGCCCTTCCCTTTCCTGGCCCTCGGCACTACCCTCTTCTCCAGGTTAGTCGGCCCGCGTTTCCGAGCCGTGCACGAGGCCTTCTCCGATCTCACCGAGCGAGC
>DAOTAC010000264.1:0-3464 GCA_035382325.1 Bacillota bacterium
GCGATATTATCGGGCCGGGAGCTCCCAGCTCGGGGCGCTCATGGATGAGAAAGTCCCGATATCTGCCTTGGGGCACGAAGCACACGTCCTGGCTTTCCGGGTTCTCCGCCGTCTCCAGCTGCATGGAACGGGCGACCGCTCTCACCTCAGGTTTTGTCATCCCGCCCAGCGGGAACATGGTGCGCGCCAGCTGGCTCTGGGTCAATCTGTAAAGGACGTACGTCTGGTCCTTGCTCCTGTCACGTGGGCGGAAGAGCAGTTTGCGGCCTGATGCGCCGTCAACATCAATGCGGGCATAATGGCCTGTGGCAACATGGTCGACGCCGAGGGCTAGGAGCCTGCGATGGAGCTCGCCGAACTTAATCCGGGCATTGCACACGACGCATGGATTGGGAGTGAGTCCGCGGCTATACTGGTCCACGAAATCCGACACGACCATGCGGTGGAATTCCTCGGACACGTTGAGCACGATGTGGTCTATGCCGAGTCGGCGAGCGACTCGCCGAGCGGCTTCGACCGACTCGACGGAGCAGCACCGGTTGTCAAACGAGCCGTCAATAGAGGAGTGCCACAGCTTCATCGTTACCCCGATAACTGCAAAACCCTCTGATACCAGCAGGGCAGCGGCTACTGACGAGTCTACGCCCCCGCTCATCGCCACGGCAATAGTCTCCTTGCCTGTACTGTGCATCATGTGCTCCTCCTCCGGGAAACGTGCTCCCGTTCGATAAAGTGTTGCGACAACCTTCCGATATTAGTATAGACAGGCAGTTGCGATAAGTCACTGGCGGCAATGTAAGATCACAACGAACGGGGGCGCGGACGATGAACCTCAGGCGCAAACTGGTTTTCGTGTTCGCAGGAGTTGCGCTAGTCTCTTCGATGGCTGTTGGAAGCCTGTTGTACATCCAGTCAGTCAAGACAAACAGGGAAATGCTCGGCCAGGTGGCCCTGGCCGCTGTGCGGACCGCCGCTCCGAGCATCGACGGAGACATTCACAGCCGCGTGGTGTCGTACGCTTCCGAGGAGACTGCGGAGTACAGCGCCATCGCAGACCAGCTGAGGGAGATAAGCCGTCACAATCCCGACCTAATCTTCGTATACACACTCTTCAGGTCGACGCCGGACAAGATCTTTTTTGCGGTGGATATCGGCACCGGGGATGATCACACTGAATTCGGGTATGAATACGAGCCAGATGAGGCAGTGCTTGGGGCGCTTGCCGGCAACGCGTCGGTTACTCCCGGCTTCGTCTCGGACGAATGGGGCACGTTCATTACGGCTTGCGCTCCCATACGTGATTCATCGGGGCAAATTGTGGGCGTACTCGCCGGTGATCTGGACGGAAGGGGTATCGTCGCGCGCGAGCGCCGGATGTTGATTCAGGTAGTTGCCATAGTGGCAGTGGTGTTGGTATGCACCATGGCTTTGTCGGCGCTGCTGGCCGGTCGCACAGTGAAACCCTTGCTCAACGTGGCACAGATGGTTCGTGACATCGCGGAGGGCGAGGGTGACCTTACCCGCCGCCTGGATGCGACCGCGAAAGACGAGATTGGCCATCTCGCAGCATGGTTCAACAGGTTTGTAGATGGGCTGCAATCTATGGTGATGGCCATGATGCAGACATCGTCTGCCGTGGCACAGACCGCCCAGGAGCTTTCCAGCGCGAGCAGCGAAGTCGCTTCAGCCAGCCGGCAGATTGCTCTGAGCACGGCCGAAGTGGCCCAGGGCGCCCAGGCACAGAGCAAGAATGCGCAAGCCGGTGCGGCTCAGCTGCGCGCAATCAAAGCCGGCGCCCAGGAGTCGGCCGGAGGGGCCGACGACCAGGAGAAGGCTTCGGCAGACGCGTCGAAGGCTGCAGAGGGTATGGTAGGGGCTCTGAGAGGGGTAGCGGTTGGGCTGCAAGAGACTGTCGGCGCGTCCGAGGAGAACGCGCGCACGGCACGGTCGGGCATTAAGGCCGTGAATGCAGTACTGGAAAGCATGGACGCCGTCAAGGATCGAACCGAGCGGGCTGTGGCCAGCATACGCGCGCTTGACAGCCAATCGAGAGAAATAGGTAAGATTTTGGATATGATAGTTGATATTGCCGCTCAGACCAACCTCCTTGCTCTCAACGCTGCGATCGAGGCGGCGCGTGCCGGAGAGCATGGCAGAGGCTTTGCAGTTGTAGCCGACGAGGTGAGGAAGCTCGCCGAGCGCTCGGCCAGCGAAGCCAAAGCCGTCGCCCAGCTGGTGGAGGGCGTGCTTCGTGCCACTGATGAATCGGTGGCGCTGATCGGGGAGAGCGCGCAGGAGACTGAGAAGGCCAGCGAGCTATCGTCCGACGCCCGGCAGGCGCTCGAAAGGGTTCTGGATTCTGCCCAGAGGTCGTACGAGCTTGTGGCAGGCCTGGCCAGGGAGATCCAAGCCCTACAAACTGGTGTGGAACAGGTGGGGAAGACCGTATCAGTGGCAACGGAGATGGCTAAGGCGAATCGGCGCATCGCCCAGGACATGGCGGACAGGGCCGCCAGTGCGGAGCGGTCTACCGAGTCGTCGGCGGCAGTGAGCGAGCAGACCGCTGCCGCGGCGCAAGAGCTATCGGCAAGCGCTGAACAAGTGAGTGCGTCGGTGGAGGAGATGACAGCTCAAGTGGCATCGCTCGCCGCTCAGGCACAGAACCTTGCTCAGCTGGCGGCGAGGTTCAAGGTCTAGCGGCGGGTGTTCGGGTTGGCGAGATATGGGCCGGACGATGGCGGGGCAACCCGCGCGCCCGGCTTTCCTTGTTCCGGCGGACGATATCTGATACAATTGTGTGGAGAATTTAGGTTGACATTTCGGAATCTGGGTATACATTATGCATGCCTGATGCATAAATGCCAACCAAGAATGTCCGTTAAGGAGTGATCAGCCGGTGTACACAACCGACATCGAGCTCTCGGGACATCTCATCGACACCATGTTGCTGTCGCGCGTTATCGACGCGATAGCAGAAATGGATGCAGAGTTCAGCCTACGCGAAACGAGGATAGGGCGCACTGCGGACGACACGAGCTATGCCAGGATTGAGATTGGGGCGCCAACGTGCGAGCGACTCGACGAAGTCATCGACAGAGTTAAGGAACTAGGCGCCACACCCGTCGATGGCCAGCCCGTTACCTTGGCCACAGTTGTCAAGGATGGGGTGTGCCCCGATGGGTTCTACTCCAGCACGAACATTGAGACTTATGTGAACGTGGCGGGCAAGTGGGTTCCTGTTGACGACATCGAGATGGACTGCGCTGTGGTGGTTGATCCGGTGAACTTCAAGGCCAGGTGCTGCCCTGTGGGGGCGCTTTCCCGGGGTGAGCAGGTGGTCATCGGCCACAAGGGCGTACGGGTCGCTGCGATGGACAGGGTTGCCGAAGAGCAAGGCTTCTCCTTCATGGGAAGTGATGTATCCAGTGAGCGCCAGAAATCGCTGATGGTCGAGGAGATCGCCC
>DAOTAC010000265.1:0-3456 GCA_035382325.1 Bacillota bacterium
GGTCGCCGGCCCGGTAGTCAGTCAGCTTCTGCGGTTTGGGTACCCATGGTACGGCGTCAGCGGTTTCCCGCTCAGCTGCAATATGTGGATATCCAGGGCGCTTCGGCCTTTGTATCCGGGCCGATCCATGGATATGGTTAACGTATAGAAGAAATGTACCCGGTTTTCCGAGGTACCTGCATAGAATATGCCCGGTTTTGATCGGTCAGGCGGGAAATCCAGCCGTATTGGGGTTTTCTGGGTTGCCTGAACCCGTCTAGGGAGCGTCCCCGGGGAGATTCGTAGGGTACACGAGCGTAACCACATTATGTAATCCTCGTCTGCCTGCAGATTTGCCGGACATCCGACTCCAGAATAAGGAGGGGCCGTTGCCGGCGCGAATTCTGACGATTAGCGCCCACCAAACCAGGTAGGATCTGAACAGGCTGACCAAAAACCCTGTTCAAAAACGAACGGGGTGGTGCGAACTACCACCCTCGCTTAAGCAGTATTGCAGCAATTCCTACAGCGAATAGGGCCCAGTGGACAGTAGATACTCACACTATCGAGTCCGTTTCACGTCATGCAGTCACCCTCGACCAGTCGCGCTACTCCCTAGTCCGGAGCACCGCCTGCTCCAGCGCCGACACCCCGTAGTAAAGAAGGACGGAAACGATGGAGAGCAATATCACGGAACTCATGACCAGGCTCATGTTGAACACCTGTCCGCCATAGACGATCAAGAAACCCAGTCCCGCCTTTGACACCAGGAATTCGCCTACGATTGTACCGACCATCGATAGCCCCACGTTAACCTTGAGCGCGGCGATCATCACCGGCACACTCGCCGGCAGCACTACCTTGCTGAGTATTTGCAGCCGCGTAGCGCCGAAGGTTCTGAGCAGTTTCACCCGGTCCGGATCCACCTCGCGGAAGCCCACGTACACCATCATTATCGTCACGATGACCGATATCGAAATGGCCATGGCGATGATAGCAGTGACGGTCGTCCCCAGCCATACGATGAATATCGGTCCCAGCGCCACCTTGGGTATGGAGTTGAGCACCACGATGTACGGGTCGAGAATATCCGACAGCAGATCCGACCACCACAGCATCACCGCCGCCACGATCCCGATTAGCGTGCCAACCGTGAACCCGATGGCCGTCTCGCCCACGGTCATCCCCAGGTGAATCCAGAGCTCCCCGCGGCGCGCCATCGACATCGCTGTGGCCAAAGCCCTGGACGGTTGCGACACGACGAAGGCGTTGATCCACCCAAAGCGTGCCGCAACCTCCCATAGCACCACAAACGCCACCAGCAGCATTGCTCTGGCAGTGCCTACCAGCATGCGGCGCCTCGCCAGACTTCGGAGGAACGTCTCGTGTTCGCCGGACGACCGGAGCCGATCCGAATGTGCCAGCGGGCCCGGGCGCCCAGTCAGCCCAGGCCCACTACACCGCCGCGGGCGCCCATCCGCGTTCGTCTGCATGTTCGCTTCCTCCCGCGACTGCGTGGCCATCCTCGGTCAGCTCCTTCCAGATAGCGTTGAAATAAGCGCGAAACTCAGGCGCTTCCCGGCGACCGATGGGCGTCTGCCGCTCACAGGTGAGACTGATCCTGTGGCCGGACTTGATCCTTCCCGGCCTCTTGCTCATGACGAGCACTCTGTCGGACATGGCTATCGCTTCCGCGATATCGTGCGTCACCATGAGCGCGGCGAGCCGCTCCGCCCTCATGATCCGGTACAGGTCCTCAGACACCTCGAGCCTGGTCTGATAATCCAAAGCCGACAGGGGTTCATCCAGCAGCAGCACATCCGGACGGGTCGCGAGCGTCCGGATGAGCGCTGCGCGCTGCCGCATTCCGCCTGACAGATGGCGCGGGTAGTGTCGTTCGAACTCGCCCAGGCCGTACGCATCAAGCATGTGCCTGACCATTTCGACACTCTCGCGCGTCACCGCCCTCTTCACCTCGAGCCCGAGAAGAGCGTTGCCGAGTATGGTGCGCCATTCATAAAGACAGTCCTGCTGGAGCATGTAGCCTACGTGTCCGCTGGGCCCTGTAACCGCCTCGCCGCAAACCTCGACGCTGCCGGACGTGGGCCTTATCAAGCCGGCTACCAATGATAGCACCGTGCTCTTCCCGCATCCACTGGGCCCGACTACGGCTACGAATTCCTGCGGGGCCACATCCAGGCTTATGTCGGCGAGCGCCACGGTTTCGGCTTCCCGGGTGTGGTAAGTCATCCACACCCGGTCTAGCCTAATCGCGCTGGAGCCCGCCACGTTCACTCCACCGCTCATTTCGTCTTCAACGCGGCCCGCGTTATCTCCGTTGTCATCAGCGCATTTGCCGGAACCGTCGCCTTTAGCTCACCCGCCGACGCCATAACCTCCTGTAGCCGCATGAAACCGCTCGGCGACACCTCGGGCGTCTTGGGCCAAGTTCCCTGGTCCCGATAGCGCTGCACGATTCGGGCGATCACTTCAAGCTTCGTGTCCGGAAAGTAAGGCCGGATGACCTCGGCCGTCTCGGCCGGCGTGTGGTCCTCCACCCACTTCATGCCCCTTGCAAGCGCCCGAGTAAATCGAATCAGCATGTCGCGATCCCGCACCAGCTGGCTCCGTCTCACATGGTAGACGGTATACATGATCTCCCCGCCCTCAACCCCCATGGACGCAACGATCTTGCCCTGCCCCGCCATCTCCAGTTCGGTCATGGACGGCTCGAACTGGGCAATGTAGTCGCCCATCCCGGCGGCGAAGGCTCCCGGAGCTGCCGCAAAGGCCAGGCTGGTTATGATCTTCACGTCCTTGAACGGCTCGATCCCGTGCTTCTTCAGCACCCACTCCAGCACCATCTCAGGCACCCCGCCTAGGCGTGCCCCGACGATGGTCTTGCCCCTCACGTGTTCCCAGCTGAAAGGCTCAGGCATCCCGGTTCGGGCCAAAAAGAAGGACCCGTCCATCTGAGTAAGCTGAGCAAAGCCGATCAGATAGTCCGGGGCCCCCTGGTTGAAAATATAGATCGCCGCCTCCGGCCCGAAGAACCCGATATCGCACGCACCAGAGATCAACGCAGCCGCGCCCTTGTCAGCGCCCCATGCGGTAGACAGATCGATCTTAAGACCCTCATCCTCGAAGAAACCCTGCGCCAACGCCACATACTGCGGCGCGTAGAATATGGACCTCACGACCTCCGATAGACGCACAATAGTGTACCCACG
Organism: Bacillota bacterium; assembly: GCA_035382325.1. Lineage (GTDB taxonomy): Bacteria > Bacillota > DTU025 > DTU025 > DTU025 > UBA5389. Next base: position 3,210 of record DAOTAC010000265.1, read on the forward strand.
TCCGACCTTGCCCAGCGCTGCGCCGGACACGAAGACCAACGCGAACACCATAGCGAGCGCCAGTATCGCCGCGACTCGGGCGATCCTCGCCACGTTCAACCTCACGCGAAACATGCTCCCACCTCCATGACGCCAGTCATGTATTGCAGGAGCATATTATGCTGCGGTCACGCTTGCTGACTATCTGTTCTCCGGGTTCGCCTCAGCTGCCGGCTCAGCTCCCGACCCCTTCGCCGCCCTCAATACC
>DAOTAC010000266.1:0-3407 GCA_035382325.1 Bacillota bacterium
GTCATGCTCAAGCTCGGCAGATGTGACCATCGCATACGCATTGTCGCCCCCGCTAACCAACTGCACGTTGTTCAGGACGGACCCAAATGCCACTCCAAGCGAGTTGCCGCTCATTGCTTCTATGGACACCCTCAAGGACTGATCGGCGTTGGCGCCGATATGGACCACCTTGTTGCTGAATGTGCCATCGATGAGTTTCTGGGTGTTGAACTCGGTATCCGTCGAGATGCGGCCCAGCTCGAGTGCGAGAGCGTCGACTTCCTTCTGGATCTCGGCGCGGTCGTCGTTGGTTACTGTGTCGGACGCCGCCTGGACTGCCAGCTCTCTCATGCGCTGCAGAATCGAGTGCGTCTCTCCGAGAGCGCCCTCTGCTGTCTGCAGGAGCGAGATGCCGTCCTGGGCATTCCGCGTGGCCTGGTTAAGACCACTGATCTGGCCGCGCATCTTCTCCGAGATCGACAGGCCGGCCGCGTCATCTGCGGCGCGTCCGATCCTCAAGCCACTGGAGAGTCGCTCGAGGGTTTTGGTCTGCCCGCCGTCATTGACGGTCAGGTTCTTCCACGCGTTCAGCGCGGAGAGGTTGTGGTTGATTCGCATGTGCGTCTACCTCCTTGTGCCCGGTTGCCCCGCATCCATGCGGGTGGGCCTACGTGCATCTGAGCATTCCTACCCTTGCTTCTCACCTAGTCGCTCCGGCGCGCTACCTGAGAAGTTGCAGTACCGCCTGGGGCTTCGCATTGGCCTGCGCCAGCATCGCCGTGGATGCCTGCGCCAGTATCTGATATTTGGTGAAGTTCATCATCTCGACCGCGATGTCCACATCCCTGATACGGCTCTCGGCAGCAGTCAGATTCTCAGCCGACGTCGCCAGGTTGGCGATGGTGTGCTCCAACCTGTTCTGTACAGCTCCGAGCTTGGACCGCTCACTCGACACAGTGTTGATCGCCGTGTTGATCGTGGTAATCGCCGTGTTCGCAGCCGACTGCGTCGACATGTCGATGCCCTTGTTCATCAAGTCTATGGTCCAGGTGTCGTTGAGCACTACGTTGACAGTGCCTTCTTGGAACGTCAGCCCGTAAGTCGCTGCGCCAGGAGCAGAATCGATCTCAATACCGGCGTTGGTGGCCAAGACGTTCCCCGCCGTATCCAGCCACTCGAGAGTCGCTGCCTCTGAGTCATCTCCGGCATTAGTCACGGTTACCCTAACCTGCACCGCATTCGCGGCGCCTCCGGCGGTGTTCACAGTCCCGAACACCCGCAGCTTGTCGCCGCCGAACTGAGTGCCGCTCGCATAGTCCGCCCCGAAGTTGATGTTCTGATGCACTGCCAAGGCCTTCGCGCTCATGTCGCTGACGCTCACCTTGAGGTTCTGGTCAGAGTTAGCGCCGATGTGGACGGTCTTGTCGGCGAACTTGCCGGCCAGGAGGTTCTGGGTGTTGAACTCAGTTGTGCCCGCGATCCGGTTAAGCTCAAGGGCAAGGGCGTCCGCTTCCTTCTGGATTTCGAGTCGGTCACCATCGGTCACGGTATCGGACGCCGACTGGACCGCCAGCTCTCTCATGCGCTGCAGGATGGAGTGGGTTTCGCCCAATGCGCCCTCTGCCGTCTGCAGCAGAGAGATGCCGTCCTGGGCATTCCGGCTGGCCTGGTTAAGCCCGCTGATTTGTCCGCGCATCTTCTCTGAGATCGATAGGCCGGCCGCGTCGTCCGCCGCCCTTCCTATCCTGAGGCCGCTCGATAGCTTCTCGAGGGACTTGGTCTGCCCGCCGTCATTGACGGTCAGGTTCTTCCACGCGTTCAGCGCAGATAGGTTGTGGTTGATTCTCATGTGGATCTACCTCCTTGTGTGGTCCGCCCGGCATCCATGCCGGGGCTGTCGAGGTTCTGCGAGCGCTTCATCCATATACAGTCCACATACCGTTTGCCAGTTACACGATTTTCATCAAACACCCCCAGTCGATCGAAGTAGTCACACCCAGCCTAGTATCAATCCGGACATCCTCACGCCTTACCCCAAGAAAACCGTTCGCGCGTCACACAGAGTATCCACGGAGTCCTTGCTGGTTCCATTATCGGCACGTGAACGCCACGGGTTTAGGCCCAGTCGCCGGCAAGCCCTGCGCACAGTACCCATACAATAATGCCCCTCGCTCCTTACCCGATCGTGCAGTACCTGGTTCGCAGCGAACTCGTAGAGCCTCCTGAATCACCGGCGCCGTCTTCTAGCCCATCGACATCATGTGCGATCATCGCCCCTGAGAGCGGTCCATCACGCAATGGCGGATCGTCGGAATCCCCGAACGCCCATATGCGCACCCCGGCAACGCAAACTCCCTGCACGAGCATGTTTCTATGCGAATCCGGGGGTGTGCTTCACATGCACTCGAATGACAACACCTGTAATGGCAATGGATATCCTCTGCTGCCGCGCTGCTGGGCTATCATCACAGCCCCGGTCGTCCTTCCTGTCTTCCTTGACTCAGTTGACGTGGGAGGCGTGGGTGGGCCGTGTTCCCATCAATGGGAAGTACGGTATGATCGCCATGTCCCCCGGGGTCGGCAGGCTCTCATCGGCAGTGCCGGCGCAACGGTATCTAGTTAACCCCTGGGGTTAATTCTGCGTTGACTGGAGGCTTATTCTTGCGTATACTGTTCTCAGACAAGGAACTTGCTGAGGCATGCATGAACCCGCAAGCTGGGCAGCGTCGGTGGGGCAAGTCGGTCTACAAGAAGATCGTCAAGAGGCTAAGTGAGTTTGGCGCTGCTGAGTCCCTCCATGATATTGCGACTATCAAAGGCGCGCTGCGGCGCGGAAAGGCGAGGACATACTGATCCTGGAGGTGATTGACTATCATGAATAGCGATGGGTTCATCGAGTATGTTCCTGCCGTTGTTACGCCTCCGGGCGATACGCTCAAAGAGGCCCTTGACGAGATCGGAATGACTCAGGCTGAGCTGGCCAGGCGCATGGGACGTCCGAAGAAGACGATAAACGAGATCATCAGGGGCAAAGCCGCCATTACTCACGAGACTGCATTGCAGCTTGAGAGGGTGCTTGATATCCCCGCGCACTTTTGGAGAGCCTTGGAGGACAACTATCAGCAGCACATTCTGAAATCCAGAGATCTGCGCCTCCTTGAAGAACACGCAGACTGGCTTGATGAGATTCCGATGGCCTCAATGGTGAGAGAAGGCTGGGCTGAACCCGGCGACACCGCCGCCGAAAACGTGGCAAATGCCCTTAGATTCTTCGGAGTCGCCAGCGTAGATGCGTTCAGAGACACTTGGGGGGCGGCAGTAGCAGCCTTTCGTCAGTCGCCGAGTTTCCAGTCCAATCGCTGGGCTATTGCTGCGTGGCTGCGCAAGGGCGAGATCGAGGCAGCCAGGCTCCGCTGTGCACCCTACTC
>DAOTAC010000267.1:0-3404 GCA_035382325.1 Bacillota bacterium
ATACCCTGTGCCTTCGGGCATGGGCGACGGGCCTTTCTACGCTGCCTGCCGCCCAATGGACATCAGGCTTTCCAGGGAGGTGGCTGATGCGGGAGTGGAAGCGAGAACGGGCGCTGGCGCCGGTGCTGGCGCGGGAGGGGCGCTCAAGGGCCTGGTCACGCGTGTGATCTACCTGGGCAACATCTACGAGTATCGTGTGCAGGTGGGCGACAGTGAGATCCGGGTGCAGCAAGACTCGTTCGAGGCCTTCAGGCACGGAGTATTGCGCGAGGGGGAAGTCTGCGCACTCAGCATCGATAATATCCGCTACTACGACGACATGGAGGAGGTGTCATAGTGAGAGCTGGTCAGTCTCCGAGAGGCAGCGAGCTCAGGCGCATGGAAGGCTCAAGGTTCAACACCGGCCAGCTGCTGCTTGTCATCTCCACCGTAATACTGATCATTACCGTGGTCTTGCCTGTGGCAATGATCGTGTACAACGTCTTCTTCTACAAATGGTCGTTCGACTGGAGCCTCTTTGCTTCGATGCTCACCGATCCGGATAATCTGGCGGCCATGTGGAACACGGTAAAGATATCCTTCTTCGTCACCACCTTGGGCACTGTTGTTGGCCTCTTCTTCGCGTGGCTGATCGGTCGAAGCGACATTCCGCTCAAGGGGCTCATGAAGTCTCTCTTCGTGATTCCGTACATGTTCCCGCCCTTTATCGGGGCGATGGCCTGGGGGTTGCTCTTGGCGCCGCGCTCGGGATACATAAACAAGATGTTCATGGCGCTGACTGGCGGGCGTACCCCTCTGTTCAACATTAACACATTGGCAGGCATCGTCTTTGTAGAGCTGTGCTACTACTTCCCGTTCGTGTTCATTCAGGTGTCGGGGGCGCTGGAGCGGATGGATCCCACTCTGGAAGAGTCGGCTAGGATCGCCGGCGCCAACCAGATGACTGTGATACGCAGGATCACAATGCCGTTGGTGGTTCCGGCGATCGCTGCAGGCGCTATGCTGATCCTCATCTCGTCGCTGTCGCACTTCGGGGTTCCTGCGATCTTGGGCTTCTCCAACGGCATCTTCACACTGCCGACCAAGATCTACGAGCTGATCTACCGGGCATCGGGAAGCTTCGAGGGAATCAGGCGCGGAGCGTCCCTGTCAATTCTGCTGGTGGCCGTGGTCGTGCTGGCGTTGGCATTGCAGCGACGGGTGCTGCGAGCCGGGCGTTACGACATAATCAGGGGCAAGAGCATGAGGCCCATGCTGATCAAGCTGCGCGGATGGAAGGCTCCGATGCTTTTGGTCTGCTTCGTGTTTCTGGCCATCACTGTGATCCTGCCGCTATTCACCATCTTCGGCGTCGGTTTTCTCAAGGCTTACGGTGTGCCCATGAAGCTTGCCAACATGACTTTGAACAACTTCAAGTATGTGTTGTTCGAGTCGAGAATGGCGCGTGACTCCATACGGAACAGCTTCTTCCTGTCGATAACGTCGGCAGTCATAACGATGCTGGTGGGGACCATGATCGCCTACGTAATCGTCAAGATACAGCCGAGGGGCAAGGGAGTACTCGAGGTGCTTGGCATACTGCCATACTCCATACCGGGAATTGTGTTGGCGGTGGGTGTCATCTTGACGTGGAGCGGGGCGTTCTACCTGAACCTATACAACACGATCTGGATTATCCTGATCGCGTATATCGCGCGCTACATGGCGTTTTCGATGAAGTCGGCGTCTGCGTCGCTAGAACAGGTGCACGATTCGCTGGAAGAAGCCTCGCGCACATGCGGCGCGAGCCACTTCGAATCGCTTCTGGATGTGACACTGCCCCTGATCCGACCGGGAATGGTCGCAGGTTTCTTCCTCATATTCCTGCCGGCCATGAGGGAACTCACGACCTCGCTACTGCTCTACGGACCCTTCACGCGCACCATGGGGGTGGCCATCTACTCCATCAATGAAGAGGGATACACAGTGCAGGCGTGTGCCCTGGCCGGAGTGGCCATCATCATCATTGTCCTCGGCGAACTGCTGCTCAGGTTCGTCACGCGGGAAAGGAGGGGACAGTGATGGACCAGGTCGTGCTGAAGAACGTCACGAAATCCTTCGTTACTAAGGCCTTCGGCAAGGTAACTGCAGTTGATGGCGTGAGCTTGAGCATCCGCGAAGGCGAGTGCTTCTCCTTCCTGGGGCCCTCAGGATGCGGCAAGACCACGACTCTCAGGATGATCGCGGGGTTTGAGGACCTGTCGTCAGGAGAGATATGGCTGGGCGACAGGCCCGTGTCGATCAAGACGAAGAACTTCTACGTGCCTCCTGAGAAGAGACAGCTCGGTATGGTGTTCCAGGCGTTCGCTGTGTGGCCGCACCTTAACGTGTTCGAGAACGTGGCCTTCCCTCTCCGCATTCAACGGATGAGCAATGCGGAGATATCAGACCGAGTCAAGCAGGCACTGAAGCATACCAGCCTATCGGGGCTGGAGGAGAAGTACCCCTCGGAGCTGTCAGGCGGTCAGCAGCAGCGGATCGCTTTGGCCAGAGCCATCGTTGCCAGCGCTAGAGTGCTGTTGCTGGATGAACCCCTGTCCAATCTCGACCCTAAGCTCCGCGAGATCATGCGCTTTGAGATCAAGGACCTCCAGAAGAAGCTGGGCTTGACCATCGTGTACGTCACGCATGATCAGGCGGAAGCGATGGCGCTGTCCGACAGGATGCTCGTCATGGACATGGGCGTTGTGCAGCAGGTGGATACTCCAACTAGCATGTACAACAACCCGGCGAACAGGTTCGTATTCAGCTTCCTTGGGCTATCGAACTTCGTGCCTGTGGCGCTGCACGATGGGCTGGTTTGGCCGGCGGGTTCGGCGAGCAGCAGTCTGGAGTGTGAGATCCCGCATGATTGGGACGATGACAGAGCTGTGCTTGCCACTCGTCCGAATGAGATTCAGCTCACTGCGGAAGGCGGTTACCGTACGCGCATAAAGAACCGAGTCTTCCTCGGTGACTATGTCGAATACCGCATGGATATAGGCGGCACCGAGATCAGAGTTCAAACCCATGAACACAGGGATTTCAGGGCGGGAGACGTGTGCGGCATCCGACTGGGCAAGGCCAAATGGTACCCCGCCGAAGACGAAGTCTCCGACGAGGAAAGGGAACGGCGGAAGGTAATCTAGAGAAGGCGATCCGGGATGCGGTATCGTACGAGCACCTAAGCTGAGGATGAGCAACGAGGACCCGCGACCTGCAGGTGGAGGCGCGCGGGTCCTTCTCTTCGTCCGGCAGGACGCGTGCGGCGCCTAGAGAATGAAGCGCTTGGATGATGTCTACTTGTGGAGGTGACTTCCGGGTGACCACGACTCTATGCATTATCGCCTACCTGGCGGTGATCGCGCCGCTGATTGTGCTCGTCC
>DAOTAC010000268.1:0-2988 GCA_035382325.1 Bacillota bacterium
GGCCTTGATGTTGGAGACATACCTGCACCATGCGTAGTGGAACACGTTCGAGTTCCTGCTTCCGTAGTACTTCTGGCCCGTCCCGCTGGTCGGCGTTGGCGCTGGGGTGGGAGCGGCCTTGCTCCCATCGTTTCGCTCGGTCTCGACTTGCCAGCTCTTCCCGTCGGTCTTTACGCTGACGGTGCCATTCAGGTCAGTCCGGTAAACCTTCACCCCTGAGGTCTTGAGCCTTGCAAGAACGCTAGCGGTCGGATGGCCGTAGCCGTTGCCCGCGCCCACCGAGATGATGGCTATGGCGGGCCTCACGATGCCGAGAAACGCGTCAGTTGTGGAAGTGTCGCTTCCATGATGGGCAACCTTGAGCGCCGTGGCGGGCGAAAGCGATCCTGCCTTGATCAGCGCCTGCTCGGAAGGCTCTTCAATGTCGCCGACAAGGAGCGCCGAGAACCCGCCATAGGTAACCCGGACCACAATGGAGCAATCATTGATGTTCTCCGCTAGGGGTTCCACCGGCCACAGGATCGTGACCGCGGCGGGGCCCAGGGCGAACGACGATCCCGCCCGGCCCAGAGAGAAGGGGATATCCTTCGCGAGGATTTTCTCCAGATACCCCTCGTAGGTCTTGGAGGTGTGGACCTTGCCTGAGTCGATGACCCTATCCACGCGTACCCCGTCGAGCACGCGGGCGAGGCCGCCGATGTGATCGGCATGCGGATGTGTGCTCACGAGAACGTCCAGCTTATCGCAGCCGGCCTTACTGATCGCGTTGATGACCTTTGACGAGGCGTCCGCCGGGCCACCGTCGACTAGCATGGCGTGCCCGTCGGATGTCGCTATCAGAACCGAGTCTCCCTGGCCGACGTCTATCACCGAAACGGTGAGCAGGACGGCATCCTCAGACTGCACGCCGCCGAAAGCGCTAGCTCCAAAGACAAGCAGAATTGCGGTCAGAGCAACGAGCAGCGTTCGCATTCTCCTCAGATGCATGTTGTCTTCCCTCCATCTCTATCCGACCATATAGAGCTTATCGACGGCGCTACATGGCCAAGAACGATTGCCGAGACTCGCCACCTTATCTGTTTAGCTGCTTCGCCATTCGACTGGCGGCCACGGCGGCCATGTAGCAGTCCTTCTTCACAGCCTCAACTGCCCAGCCGCGTTGTCGGCCAACATCTGCCTACGGCGAACGTGCCTCCGCGCCGTAGTGACGGAATAATGGTCCGTCTGGTCCATAGGACACTGTTCTGCAGAATCGCAGGGTAAGGTGTTCAGCATTTTGCCCAGGGTGGGCTGGACCCGATACGAGCCTTTGCCACGTTTGTAAACGGCACCACCCAGACGGGCGAGGATCCGGGTTAAGCTCACGATACTGTGTCCTTCCTTAGAAATCACCTGCGCTGTCCATTACAGCAGTGCTCTCCTGCTGGGCAAGCCTGGCTGAGATTTCTGCCATGATCGGGATATGGCAGATGGACATCTCCACCCAGTACTTGAACTGTCTCGCCGCAATACCAATCATGATGGCCTTCACGCTGTCAACTTCCCAGTAATACCGGAAGGCTACCTTACCATCCTTTGCGCTGAGTAAACTGACATCCTCCACACCATGCGGAGGACCATACTGGGTTTCAATTATTGAGCGTAGAGTCTCCACTTCCATTAGAGTCTTGTCGAACTGGCTGGCCGAATAGATACGGTCGGTGAATGTGAAGTTCGCGGTGAATTTGATAAGGAACAGCCGGTCCTGGTCGAATCCGCATTCGAGGCCATATCGATTCCCGGCTAGTGTCGCAAAGCAAGTGTAGCTGTTCCCCTGCAGCGCTTTATCAGCAACGATCTTCCGGTCTGTTTCACGCCGGGACTCTCCAAAAACGAGATTCCTGTAGGCTTTCACAGGTTCGCCGGCTATAGCCATGCAAGAGAGCGCCAGCAAGATCACTAACGTAACGATGCTCCACTTCACTTCTCTAGGCATTGATACCCCTCCCATTCATCCCAGACCTACTCATAGTGCTGGTGAGCGTCTGGAGAGAGTCGTCTTCTTTGTCCGCCCATCCTCTTGACGCCCGAGTCTGCGCACCCAGAAGTGCCTGAGGGAACTCATCAGCTTCACGCTCATGCCACCCAGGGGGAATCAGCGTACCTTCGGCAACCAAATAGTATCCGGCGCAGCCAGGGAGAAGCGCATGTCCTGGTTCATGGACGCGTGTGTATGAGCGGGTCTTCATCGAGTGTGGAGTGCATCGATCATGTTGCGGATTATTGGTGTGACATGTAGACGTGAGCCTGCGGGCGGGATGCTGACAGCGATTCCTGGCATCGTCCGCGGATTTGCTGTGCAAGGCGATTTCCCACTGCAGATGTGTATTCGTCCGGATTTTCTGGATCCCTTCATCATTTTCCATGATCGGCGTTTTCCGATTCTCCGGACAGCATAACGGCAGCAGCCCGCCGATATTGCATGAAGTGCGCGGGGGGCTAGGCAATCGGTGTTGCCTCTCGGTGAGCGTGGAGGGTAATCGGATTCAACTACGTTGATATCTATTCCTTGCTTGCCCTGGCCCTTCCCTACAGCCCCAACCGCCCTGCAGCGTTGTCGGCGAACATCTGTCCACGGTGGATATACCTCCGCACCATAGCCACTGAGCGGTGTCTGGTCTGGTTCATGATGGCCCTTTCAGAAGCGCCGGCCCTGGCGGCCGCGGTAGCCATGCCCGAACGCAGAGAGTGCCCGGCATAGTCGGCAGGATCGAGGCCCGCGGCCGCGGCGGCCCGCTTGACGATGTTGGCGACGGCCCTGTCGCTGAGCCTTGCGGCGGCGATGTTCCCGTGGCGGTCCACGGCCCGGAACACGGGCCCGGCGGTTATCCCAGACGCGTCGAGCCATGTCTTTACAGCGAGTACGGGACATGTCGTCTCATAGCGTCCATAAGGAACGGCGATGACTTGTCCCTGCCCGTCCTGGTCGGTCTTGGAGCGGCGGAGGGT
>DAOTAC010000268.1:2998-3361 GCA_035382325.1 Bacillota bacterium
ACTAGCTCGGAGCGCCTGAGAGCCGCCGCGAAGCCTACGAGGAGCAGGGCCCTGTCGCGCAGTCCCAGGAGGCCTTCGGGCAGCGCCAGCACCATCGCCCTGACATCCTCAGTCAGCAAAGCCTGCTTCGGCGCCTGTGCCGTGCCCAGGGTGCGGCGTATGCCGGACAACGTGGCCCTGATCAACGGGTGCTTCGCATCGAACTGCTGACTCTGATTGGCGTGAGCCTGGCCGATGGCGGTGAGCCGGCGTCCTATGGTGCCGGCTGCAAGCCCTTGGTCGGCGAGGGCTGTTATGTATGCTGTGACCGTCTCAGGCGCGGCAGGCATGGCCCGGAGGCCTTGCGTGTCGCACCAGGCGGCG
>DAOTAC010000269.1:0-3351 GCA_035382325.1 Bacillota bacterium
CGCGAAGCTGGCATACAACACCAAGCTGCTCGATGCGGATCTGACGCTAAGGAGCGGCATCAAGCAGGCAAACACCGTAAAGCCGGCAGCTAGTGTCGCCACTACTGCGCAACTCGGCTTCGACATAGCCTACAAGCCGATCGAGGCCGGGTTCACCTGGGAGCGCGGGATCGAGAGCAAGAAGGTAGGCTACATCGGCTACGCAAAGGCCAACATCCCGTTCGGCGATGCTCTGACCATCAAGGGTGATTGGGAGCAGAGGTTCGCCACGGATGAGTACTACACGTACAACGCGGGTCTGGTCCTCTCATTGCCAGTGGTACCCGACAAGGTGACACTAGGCGCTGAGGCAGCCTACGGGAAGACCTGGCACGACACTCTAGACGCGGCCAAGGACTACGCCAAGTGGCTCATGAAGGGCGACGTGGCGTGGCAGATTAACCCGGCGACCAAGGCAACCGGTACGGCGTCGTATGAGTGGCGCGAGTACGAGGCGTCAAGTAAGCCTTCCGGCGAGTACCTGCAGTTGGGTCTGGCAGTCGGCCATAAGCTGTTCGATGCCACCAGCCTGAACTTCAAGTACGACCTGAAGGATGTCTACTACTCGGCGACTGGGTTCAACGACTACACTGTGCGTATTCTCGAGCTGTCGCTCAAGACCGAGTTCTAGGTTGATGCGAGATGCGCCCCGGGAAGCACTGCTTCCCGGGGCGTTTTTCTAGAGAAGAGGTGAGTCCGCTGGACGAGATTGTGCTGGCAGTAGACCCTGGGCGCGACAAGGCAGGCATGGCCGTAGTGTCGAAGACACGTGGCACGTTGTTCCGCTGCATTGTGAGCGCGGACGCCTGCGCGTCCAGAGGAACTGAGCTCGCCAGGGCATACGGCGCGCATAAGATCGTGGTTGGTGACCGAACCGGCTCTCGCGAGGTCGGGCGGGCGTTGGCGCTCTCGTCGGGGCTTAGGGTAACCACTGTCGATGAACACAGATCATCGATGGAAGGAAGGCAACGATACCTCCTGGAGCATCGCGGGAGAGGGCTCTGCAGGTTCGTGCCGGTCGGCCTCAGGACTCCGCCGGAACCGTTTGACGACTACGTTGCAGAGATCCTCGCTGCCAGGTATTTTGAGCAACAGTGTAGGGAGAAGGAATCAACAAGTTGACGAAGAATATATAAAAGCTGAGTAATCGGCGGGAAAGGGGGAGCGTGGCATGAGGCTTGCGTCTGCTCGCACACGGCGATGCTGCATGTTGATGCTGGCGGTCTTGTGCGCAGCGCTGGTGGGAGCATTGTCGCCGTCCGCCCATGCCGCCCCGCTGATCACTCCGGACGATTGGAGATACACAGCCCTTGTTGAGCTGGGCCGAGCAGGCCTGCTGGATGAGCGCGACGCCGGGGTCTACGCCAGCGGCGTGCCGGTGTCCCTTGGCGATCTCTCGCTCACCGTTGAACGGACGATCAGGCATCTTGCAGGCGCTTCAGTGGGCGGCGAGATCTCGGTGTCGGGGAGCGTGGCACTATCGCCCGGCCCGCTGAGGCTCACGGGCCCAATACCTACGAACCTCACTATCTCTGCCACGCAGGCCAACCTCATAGCTCGGCTCGTCGATGAGTTCGGGCCGACCTTTTCTGATCAATCGCTCGCCAACCTTTCGCTGGGTGTGCCCTTTCGCAGCCCTGGCGGAGGCATGGTACTTAGCCTCTCAGAGTCGGCGCTTCCTTTGCCCAGCCATCGACTGCTCAGCGATATCGGAGCTTACGCGTCCGTGTCGACTGCACCCGCTTCGATGCGTCCTCCGGCTAGCCAGCCAGAGCTAGTAAGGCTCCAGGATCTGCTGACGCCGTCTGTGAGGCTCGGCTCTGAGGACGCTGAGCCGCGGTTTCAGGCCGGGGTGCCAAGTCCCCTGGGCACTCTAGCTGTTGAGATGTCCAGTCAGGCCGCGCGACGCCCGGGCAAGGACGATACGGGTGAGGAGAGGCAACCGACGCGTGGCTTCGACCTGTCCACAAGTGTGCGTTTGGCCGATATCCTCAAGGTGAGTGCGGACTTCTTCACCGATGATAAGTCGCCGCAGAAGCCGACCTCCACTGCCCTGGGAGTCGTGCTAGGTGAGACTGAGGGAGCAGGCCTCAGCGTGGGGCACCGTGTGACGGATATGGGCGCCGGTGCGGCGAACACGGGCGGCCTCCGGGAGACTGTCACGTCGGTTGACGTGAAGTATTCGCTTCCCGACGTTGTCGGGCGGGCGGTGTCCGCCGGTTCTACGGACTCCATCACTGTAAGAGCCGGCTATGAGCTGTATGGAAGAGAACAGCCGTTACTGGCCGCGAAGAGCAGTCTTCAGGCCACGGCGTCGGTGGTAATCGATTACAAGCTCCTGCTCGGTGATGCCGCGTTTCTTCAGGCGGGCTATAGGTACGAGAGGATTCGCGACCTGATCGCTTCGGGCGCTGTGTGGACCAAGTCCGAGATGTACGGCGACGGAGGCCTGTCGGCGTGGCCCGGAATCGAGCCGCTTAAGCTCGACGGTTCAGACGCGACTCGCACGGTTACCTCTATAGATTTCGGGTACAGACTAATGGGCGACACCTCATTGCTGCTAGGGTATAAGCTGATCGACTTCTCCGATATCGGGGCTCTAGACTTTACCAAGAATCTCGCTACCGCCGAGGTTACCATCAGGTTCTAGTGGTTTCATCGTGCGTCGCTACAGGGAGGTAGAAAAATGAGAAGATCTGCGAACAGGGCAGCGGCTATGCTCGTCGCAATTGTGCTGTTGTACGCTGTCGGCCATGCCGCGGCGCAATCCTCAACTACTAGCCCGGTTGAGCGCCTAGTCGCTATGGAGGGGCTGCTTTTCGGTTCACAGCAGCAGGGAGCTATTGTGGCACGCCTCCAGAACATAGAAAACGTTGTGTTCGGCGAACCCGGATCGGGCACACTTCCTGAGAGGCTCGATCAATGCTGGAACTTCGTTTTGGGTGACCGCGCCGGCGGCATGAACCTCAAGTTCAAGCTGAAGGCGGTTCAGTGGACGATTTTCGGCAAGATTACGGACGGGCCCATAGTGCCCATGCTTGTCGACCTGGAAGGCAGCGTCATCGGGCGGCCTGGCACCGGGCCGGTCGGGCCAAGGCTCGACATTTTGATGAGGCTATCGATCGCCGGAGGAAGGCCGGAGGTGGGATACTCCCTCGTTCCCAAGGGGTCGTTGGTCAAGGTAAGGCTTTTGACGCCTCTGAGCTCAGTCAAGGCTCGCTCCGGCGATGTTGTGAAGTTTGAAGTGGTCGACAACGTCATCTTCGAAGATCGGCTGGTCATCCCGAAAGGGACGCCCCTTACGGCGCGGGT
>DAOTAC010000270.1:0-3323 GCA_035382325.1 Bacillota bacterium
CGCAGCGCCCACAATCGCGCCTCAGCGTCGCCACACATCGCGGCCCAGCGCAGCGGAGACCGGGCGGCGCTCCGGAAGTTGACCGAATCGTATGCCAGATGTCACAGGAAGGAGGAGGCTGAGTGCAGATCAATTTCGACGAGTCAGTCCCCATCTACGTGCAGATAATGCAGGCCGTCATGCGGGATGTGGCAGTGGGTGAACTGGCGCCCGGCGACAAGCTACTGTCAGTCAGGGATCTGGCCAGGGACGCCAAGACCAACCCCAACACGGTGCAACGCGCCTACATGGAACTTGAGAGAATCGGCATTGTCGAAACCCAAAGGGGCCAGGGAACATTCATCAGGGCTACCCCAGGGCTAGCAAAGGAGGTCAGATCCGAGGTGACAGCAACCGCAGTGCGGTCATTCATAAACGAGATGAGACGGTTACGCTACGCTGATGACGAGATCGTCGCTCTGGTGTCGCAGGGCCTTAACCAGGCGTCGGCTGCAGGCGACAGCAGTGCCGACTGCAGCGACGCAGACGGCCGAGACCAGGCTAGTCGACGCCAGAGCACATATGACCAGCCGATCGCAGGCCGGTCGGCCACGGATCCGGACGGAGGTGTTCACTGATGCTAGCCATTGAAATGGCCAATGTCCAGAAGAGATACTATCGTTCTCACGCGCTTCGGGGCGTGAATCTCCAGATAGAGCCGGGCAAGATCGTAGGCCTGCTCGGGCCGAACGGGGCCGGGAAGTCTACGTTGCTTAAGATATGCGCAGGGCTAACCCATCCGACGGCAGGAAGAGTGCACGTACTCGGGCGAGACGTATCCACGGCGACCAAAGCCCTCACCGCATTCGTGCCTGAAAACGACACTTTCTACTCCTGGATGACCGCGCGGCAAGCCGTCGCTTTCGAAAGCTCGATGTTCAGCGATATGGACGTATCCGATGCTATGGATCTACTTAGGGGGCTGAGACTGGACCCGGACAACAAGATCTCCTCGCTTTCCAAGGGGCAGCGTGGTCGTCTTAAGCTGGCGCTGGCAATGTCGCGCCGGGCAGGACTGGTGCTCATGGACGAACCGCTCGCAGGCATCGACCCACCGTCGCGCGCCGCTATCCTGGAGACCATAGCCTCGAGATACCGCGCGGGCGAGCAGACCATAATCATATCCACCCACGAGGTGCTGGAATCGGAGAAGTTGTTCGAAGACGTCGTGTTCCTGTCGGACGGACAGATTGCGCTTGCAGGCAATGCCGACGAACTCCGAGCCGAACGGGGCAAATCGCTAAATGAGATCTTCGCGGAGGTGTGCTGAGGTGAAGCGTTGGTGGAGTATGGTAGGCAAGGAATGGCGCGGCACATGGACGCTGCTTGCAGTAGCTATAGCAGCCGTTATAGCGCTCGATGTGTGGCTCGGGATCAAGACCGCAACGTGGTCGCTCGGGCACATGGGCGAAGGAATCGCAGTGGGTCTGTCATCGATCCCGTTTGCGGGTGTAGGGATCGCTACCGTAGTGGCCGGCTACTTCGCCATGCGAGGCGAGTGGCAGTCGCGCACCTCGATGCGGACGCTATCCTACCCGATAAGCGGGACAGGATTGCTCACGGCAAGGCTGGCCGTGATCGCATTCAACCTGGTGCTTGTCACAATCGTGGCGGCCACCGGCGTCTGGTTCGTCGCGAATAGGACGCCCGGATTCTGGATGATGATGACAGGCGATCCTGCCTTCATGACCTGGGTTAGGTCTCGCGAGTTTCTGACGAGCGCGATCTGGCTCACGATATCCGCCATTCTAGGTATCGCCTTCATGGTAGCTGTGGGGATGTTCTCGTTCATCGTTGGTACTCTGGTGCCCCGGGTTTCCGGACTGATAGCAGTGGCCGTGCATGTGCTAGTGTGGTATCTCTGCTTCGCATTCGGGCCGCACGCAATGTACATCGCCTCGTTCCTCCCCAACCCGGTGATTGTGGGATTCGACAACCCTCTGGGTCTGGTGAGGCGAATCGCAGTGCCACTGCTCCCGTTTTGGCCTACACTTGCAATAACGGCAGTCCTGCTCATCGTTGCAGGCAGAATCCTTGAGTCGGAAGTCGACGCGTAAGGAGGGACAGATGAATGTACTCCAGAAGAAGCATAGTTCTCGCGGTTCTCGTGGGCCTGGCATTCCTGGCCAGCACAACGCAGCCATGGATACAGGGCAGCAGACTGCTTGCCAACAAGTACGCTGATGAGTTCTCCTTCTCCGGTTTTGTGTATGAGGGTTCGTCCAAAGCGGTGGACGATTCTTTCCATAAGGAATTCGGCGCTGCCGGGATTCGAAGCGTTCAGGTTGAGGCACGACCTGGCGATATCACCGTGACGCGGGCCGATGACGATATGATCAGCATCAACGGTGAGCGGGTCGCGTACGGCCCCTCAAACCAGATCGCCGTGGAGCGCCTGCACTACGTGTGCCTGGACGCTGTGCAGGATGGAGATGTTGTTCGGGTCGTCGGCTCGATATGGCATCCGGAGCCTTCATCGCCGAACCCGGCAGGCCCGAATGGGGGATTCACGAACATAGTGCTCAGGGTGCCGCCGGGTCTAGCCATCTACCTACAGACCCCAGCGGGCAAGGTCGCACTCGACGGCTTGACGGGAACGGTCGAAGCCCACGTCGACATGGGTAGCATAGAAGCCCGGTCTATCACTGGAAACCTCATACTCGGAACCTCCGCCGGACGCATCGCAGTGACCAATGCGACCATCGAAGAAGAGTTGTCGCTGACCACGTCGATGGGAGATATCGAATTCGACGGATCGCTCGGCGCTCGAAACCATGTAGAAGTTTCAGCCGGCAGAGCGCAGATGACTGTCCCCCGATCCACCTGTGTCAGGCTAGACGCCGCTACCAACGCAGGAAACGTAGACATCAGACTGCCTGTTACCGGGACAAAGTCAGAAGCAGCGAAGTCGTCCGCAGTCGGCATCCTTGGCGAAGGACAACCAACCGGCGATCTGAAGATCCGAGTGTCGATGGGCGAGATCAGCATCTCGGGCAGATGACTCTGCATAGCACACACGGCAGCATGCCAGAAGCAGAAAAGGCCGGACGTCGCACGCTGCCCACGTCGGCAGTCGCACCGTCCGGCCATTTGCCCTGGCAAACAGCTGTCTACCCGCAGCTAGTAGCCCTCCGCCAGTAGCACCCGCTGGGAGCTAGCGGCGGCCAACAGCGACTGACAGTTCCCTACTCCAAGCCGGGGTACACCATCGGCACTTGGGCAAGCCTTTCGGCCTTCGCATCGTAAGCTCCGAGTATCTCGGCCTGCGCCCGCCCCGCGGGAAC
>DAOTAC010000271.1:0-3318 GCA_035382325.1 Bacillota bacterium
GGGACGTGACGCCTCTCCACAACAAGCTCATCGAGGCCATGCTGGCCGCCAAGCTGCACCTTATCGTGACCATGCGCTCGAAGATGGAATACGTGCAGGACAAGGACGATAAGGGCCGCACGGTGATCCGCAAGGTAGGCATGCAGCCGGTGCAGCGCGACGGGCTCGAATACGAGTTCGACGTGGTGGCCGACATGGACACGGACAATAACTTCGTGGTGGGCAAGACCCGCTGCCCGGCACTGGCCGGTGCTGTTGTGGCCAGGCCAGGCAAGGAGGTCGCCGATACTCTCGTGGCGTGGCTCACGGACGGTGCTCCGCCGGCGCAACCGTTGCCTTCGGCTCCCCGGCCCGCGTCGGCTCCAGCACCCCAACAGCGACCCGCTGCGCCGGCAACCGCGCAACCGGCACCCGCACCTCAGAGGCAGCCGCAGACCCAGCCTGCCGCACCTCGACAGGCGCAGCCTGCCAGCCAGTCCGGCAACGGTCAGGGTAACGGTCAGGTGGGCGATCCTCGCGCCATAAGTATCAGATTCGGCAAGTATGCGGGCATGACCCTCGGCCAGATCGCCGCAACCGACATGGGCTACGCCAAGTGGCTGGCTGACAACGCACAGCAGACGGATGTCCGTGAGGCCGCCAAGGCCATCATCGCGGCTACACCACAGGCTCAGCCCACGCAGCAGGGGCCGACGCAGCAGCAGATCGCCCGGCTGATGGCCATCGCGCACGATGGCAACATCGCCAAGGAGACCATCCAGGCATACATGCAGCAGCACTACGGCATCGACTCGCTCAAGCAGCTCACCCGCGAGCAGTATGACGAGGTGTGCGAGTGGCTACAGAACGGTGGACTCGATCCTGACGACATCCCGCCTGAGGCATATGACGATCAGCAGGCGACCTTCGGCGACGTGGCCGGGACGCCGCAGTGGTAGACAGACCCTTGTCTGGCGGCGCCCAGGCCGTCGTTGGGAGCCTGGCTCCCGTGAGAGAGCGCCCGCGCCGGGCCCGCGCCTATGAATAACGATACATGGCGCGAATAAACGCCAGATAGAGTATGACGTCCGCCGGCGGCGCACGGCGAGAATAACCCAACCCGAGCGAAAACTGCTCCGCCAAGGGCAGTCATTCACGGCCCGCGCGCCGGCGGGCCACCGAAAACGAGAGGTGAGACTGATGGCGGTCAAAGCCACTGGATATGTCATGCCAATAGATCACTTGGGGCGGGTAGTAATCCCGAAGAAGGTCCGGGATCCGCGCATCGCCTTGCCGAGCGCAGCGTTCGAGATCCATGTCGACGGCGACAAGATCATACTGGAGCCCTATCGCGCCCCGTGCGTGATCTGCGGATCGACGAGCGACGAGGCAGCGATGATCAGACACCGCCGGGTGTGCAGACAGTGCACGGCTCTGGCCCGGCTGGTGGGGTAGGAGGCGGCAGAGATGAGGACGTTGACCCGGGCTTTGGCGGCCATGCTGACCGACCCGCCCCTGCGACCGGCGGTGCGGCATCTGGAGGCGCGGCGGGCGGTATTCAACGAGACTGAGAACCTCGACGCCCAGGACGCAGCCTACATGGAGGTACTGGCTGCACAGATGGAGCTGCGGGCTGAGATACACAGGGCCCGGCTGGCGCTGGCGGCGAAGATCGAGGCGGTAAATCCTGACGAAGCGCAGCGGATACGGGAGAGCCTGACCGGAGATGAAGGGGGCGGGGGGGCGCAATGAGTAGGTACGCGACGATCTATACAAAGATTTGGCAGGACGAAACATTCAAAACCTTAGATTCCGATGCCCAGATGTTGTTCATATATCTGCTGACATCTCCGCACAGCAACCTGATCGGCTTCTACTACTTGCCCATGGCATATGTCGCAGAAGACCTTGGCAACCCTTGCGAAACCCTTTCGAAACCGTTTCGAAACCTTTGCGAGAAGGGCTTAATTGAGTACGATTCGGCAGCGAAAGTCGTCCTCGTCCGAAAATATCTGAAATACAACCCGATACAAAACCCCAATCAGGCGAAAGGTGCCGTGGCGGTGCTTGAGAGCATGCCCCGAACCCGCCTCCTAGCTGCGTTTCTGGAGTGTGTGGAGAAATATTGCCCCAACCACTTCGAAACCCTTCGGAAACCCTTTCGAAAGGGTTTCGAAACGGTTTCGAAACCAGAATCAGAATCAGATACAGATACAGAATCAGAGTCATCCGCGCGCGCGCGCGAGGCGGACGATGATGTTGTGGATAACTCCGACGGGGATAGCGAGGTTTATGACCCTGCCATCAAACAACTCGTGAACTTCTATTTCGAAACATTCGGCAAAATCCCGTCGCCACTGATTCTGGACGACCTCAGCGATTGGGCGGACAAGCTTGGCCCAGATCTGGTGTGCGAGGCCATGCGGAGGACGGCGGCCGCCAATTCGCGGAGCTGGAAATACTCCGAGGCCATCTTGCGGAACTGGCGGGATAGCCGTGTGCGCACCATGGCCGATGTGGAGCGCTTGGACCGGGAACACCAGGCGCGGACGAACCGACGTGCCCCGCCGGCGCTGATGCCAGAGGAACCGGAACCTGTGCCGGTGCGGGTGGATCCCGAGGAGGTTGCCCGTAGCCAGGCGGAGCTAAGACGGGTCATGGAAGAGCTGATGCCAAAGGAGTTGATGCCAGATGCCAGCGGAGCGTGAGAAACGGGTAGATCTGTCGGAAGTGCCGATGCGAGAGCTGCGCGTCAAACTGTGGCCTATCCTCGTGGGTTATGAGCGCATGAGCTGGCCGGACTCCGAACTCACAGCACGCCTGGGTGATTTTGAGATAGCCCTGTGGGACCATGTCCGATGTAGCAACTGCACGGCCACAGACATCGTGACGCTTTCCAATGGGCTGGTTGTCGTCCGCGACTGCAAGAGCAGTATTGGCAATGGGTTTTACCTTGGCCTGCACCGCAAGGCCTGTATGGAGTATGGCATACCCGTATTCGGCGCGATCGGATGTGGGGGCCCGGTGGCATGGGCACAGCGCCAGACAGCACGCGCAACTCGCGGGAGCAACTGGATCCCCGCGGACTGGGATGCACCACCGGCAGCGCGATTGGAGGCACGTAGGCCGGCAAAGGCTCAGGCATTGCCCGGCCTGGAGATGGTAGGCGCGGCCCTACGGCGATGGCAGGAGGGCCAGGTAGATAAGGAGGTGGTGTCATGAACTACTCGCTGGCAGACGGAAGGGAGTTGTTCGTGACCGACGCGTTTAGCAAGGGTCGGACGTGGTTCACGGCCTACAAGGCCCCTACGGGCTCGACGAGGCGATACAAGAGCCCTG
>DAOTAC010000272.1:0-3308 GCA_035382325.1 Bacillota bacterium
ATGCCAGGTAGGCGACCCCGGCACCTCCGGGACCTTCTCGGCGGCCTCTTGCACCCGGTTTTCGCCAAGATGGCCGATGCCGGCCGATACAATGCTGCATATCCTGTCCACATCCACGTTCTTGGTGACTGCGACCAGTCGAACCTCGGACGGGTCACGCCCCGCCCGCGCAGCAGACGCCGCAATGTTGTCGAGCACACAACGAAGATTACCGGAGATAGACGGCAAGACTTCCCACCTCGTACAAAACTAGATATTCTCCGCCATGCTGCGGATTCCTCTACCGAGGCCTGCAAAGCACCCGGTCGCCCTCTCGTATTCCCTCGACCGCCGCCTCTTCCTCGTTCATGCCGAGTACAGTCACGCTGCGCCAGATGAACCGGTTAGTTCTGAGCAGCCACACACCGTCGTCGTCGCCCTTTCGCGCAAGGGCCGAACGAGGGATCAACAACCCGGATACTCGCTCCGTGACAAGTGTGACACTTTCCGAGCGAAGGTCGGTCAAGGTCGTAGCATAACGATCGAGGGCAATGTGAAAAGCCCAGGTGTCGGCGGAAATATCCGGCCGTCGGCGGCTGCCTATCACAGCGGCAGGGACGGCCTCTGTGGCAAGCCTGGGAAAGCGCACGCGCACCCTGCTCCCTGCCCCCGGCGCTGCGTCCTCAGGCACTTCCGCGAAGACCAGCAAGTTGGTGCGGAGGTTCTGCACTTCCCGAAAGACCGCGGAGCCGGCGGCAACCGAATCGCCCTCGGAGCAGACGCGCGGATAAGGTGTGTAGTCGGCGGGCGAAATGTCGAGCAGGTCGGGATTGGCCGGGCTGTACACGCCCTCCAGACCGTCAATGTGGGTGCTGATGAGAGATGCGCCGAACGCCCGCAACACGGCCAGCGCGCGGGTGGAAGACGTGTCGGATCGTCGCTTGGCCTCAGCCACTGCTGCTGCAGCGGCTCGCGTCTCATCCTGAATCCGGGCAAGCGAATCGGCCGCGGAAGCCTCGCGTTGATGCAATTCTGACAGCTCAGCATGGAGCCTGTTAGCATTCTTGGCGTCTTTGCGATCGGTGTACGCCCGAAGCTCGGCTTCCTTGATCGCAACCTGAACTCGGAGCGCCGAAATCCGTTCCTTCTCACGCTGTTCGCGCATGGCGCACTCCTGCACAAACCGGTCAATCTCCTCCTGAGCCGCGAGTGAACCGGACTGCGGTGGCTCAATAGCTACTCTGTCGCGCACTTCGGCCACGACTGCTCCGGCTGCCACCCTCTTGCCGTTCTCAACCAGGAAGTGAATCGCGCCGCTGATCGGAGTGACCACAACGCGCTCATCGCGAACGATCACTGCATCGCCTGGAAAGGAAACCTCGATCCAACCGGAATAGGCCTGGGCTGTCCTGGACAACCTCGCTGAAATCATGGGGCGAACGGCGGCGAAGAGAGAATATGAAAGCACTGCGACCACAACCACGGCCGCAGCCTTCGCAAAACCTCTCTGAGCACGCTCTGCCGGAGTGCGCTCCTCAAGCCTGGGGCGTTTTCGCCTTGGAGTAGTCCACATCCCTGTCTCTGCCTCTCGCTCTTTTCGGGCGCATGGCACGGATAACCACACCCGCCTGACCATCATTATATCACGGCGGGCTTCCAGGCGCTCCTGGCCGTATTGGCGCCAAGGAATTGCCCCGCTGGCATCCGTATTGGCTTCGACTACACCGTGTGCATAAGGAAGTCGTTGGCCACCAGCGTGTGGTCGGCGGTCTCGACCTGATACACAGATCCATCGTAGCCAACGGTTCTGATGACCGAGAGTACCCCGAAGGGTCTGAATACCGGATCTTCCCCGATAGGACGGGCGCTCTTGCCCAGCGCCGGCTGTTCGAACACCATCAGAGCGTCTCCTGTGCCGAGATCCCTTGCAGGTACGACGATGTCCTCCAAGCCACGCTTGACCGCGATCCTGTGGTCGCAGGTAGTGGCAATCTGCCCCGAACGGGTGCGAACGCACAGCAGTTCTTCGCCCTCCCATAGGCGCCTGCGACTGATGGATATGAACTCCACCCAGCCGCGGCGGCCAAGCACTCTCACCCTGCTGAGAGCCGGACCACCCTGTTCGTCATCGAGCATGGCGTCGAAATAGGCCAGCGTAACCCGGCTGACTTCGCCTGCTGAGTCCTTGATAAGTAGTTCTGTATTCTCCGGCAAGCAACTCTGCATCAAACATCTCCTCCAGCAGGCGCAGTATAGCATCACGCGGCCCGGCTTTCAAGGTAAATCGATCCGCAGGTAAATCGATCCGCAAACGATCCGCCAGGCGACTGACGGCCCGAGCTTGTCCCCCCTCTGCTGACCTCATATCGACTGTCCCAATAGGCGGTTGATGCGCGCCGGGCCTAGCCCGGCGTGTACCCATCGGCGCCGGCCAGTTCGGAGTCGTCTACCAACACTACGTCTCTCCCGACTTTCCTTATGTTCTCCCAGTCGAGCACGAGTTCTCCGCCACGCCCCAAAAAGCCCAGGATTCTGCCGCCTCCGGGGATCACGAAGCTAAGGATCTTGCCCGTATCCATGTCGATCTCCAGGTCGAATATGTAGCCAAGCCGCTTGCCGTCGTTGACGCTGACGACTTCCTTGACACGGAGTTCGGAAGCTCGGAGAATCATTGAGGCACCCCCTGCAGGCGATGATGACCCTTCACATTGTATGCAGGAGGCAATGGATGAGTGCAACCGCGGCGCAGAGTCTGCTGGAAGAGACGATTCTACCGGCTGCGCGCCTGCTGGAGCTGGGGCCACTTCAGAATGCGGCAGGCCCAGGAGGGCATTTCCCAGGTGAGTTGAGCAAGGGTCAGAGGCTTGGCACGCACTGCAAGCTCTAGTGTGAAGAGCCTGCCGCCTGCACTGGTGTGCAAGCCCGAGAGATGGTCGGAGGCGGTGGTCGCCGCGACGTCGAGAATACGGACTCTCTCCAGGTCCACTGGGCACAGGGGCGGGAAGAGCACACACCACCAGTTGGCACCCGAAGCGGGCCCGATGGCCACTCTCAGAGCATGATACTCCCCAGCGGGCAGCGAGATGTTTCCGTACAGGACGCCCGGAAAAGGGAAAGTGCCCAGAGCGGCCTGTACTCGATGGGAAGTGCCGCTCCGGGCCACTGCTTCTCCTGCCGCCGCTTCTATCAGCGGAAGATTTGCTTGAAGGATTCGCGCTGCCTGATTCGCATCGTCCGCCGACTGCAAGAGCCTGCCGGTCTCCTCAAGCACTCGGTCGCGCACAGCGAATTTCAGGCGCTGGCTCTGGGGATCATCCCCAGGCGCGATG
>DAOTAC010000273.1:0-3302 GCA_035382325.1 Bacillota bacterium
CTCCTATCCGGCTCGGTCCACACTCACCTCACCTGACCGCCACGACCACTCCGCCAAGACCCAAAACGATCGAGACGCCAATGAAGAACATCAACCCCACAGTAGCCACGCACACACACAGCGACGAAAGTGCATCTCCCAGCTCGTCCAGGCAATCCGACACTCGGCTGTCGCCAAGAGGCTGTGTGACCGCGGCCGCGATCCGGAACATCAGCATGATGGCGGTCATCTTCATCACCGGGAACAGACAGACCACGGCCAGCGTCGCCAAGCCAAACGCCCCCAGCGCCCCCCTGACCAAGAGCGAAGACGTTGCCACCAGGTCCAGCGCGTCGCCGAAGACCTTGCCGACCACCGGCACCATGTTGCCTGACAGAAACTTGACCGCCTTGGCGGCGGCGCCATCTGAAACGCTGGCCAATCCGCCTCGCATGCCGGTGAATGCCACGAACACCGTGGCCGCCAGGCCCAAACAAGTCATCCCCGTCCACTTCAGAAGTTTGGCGAGGCGCGATAGCTGCTTGCGCTGGCTGATCTGGCCTACCAGGCTGAGCGTGACCGCCATCAGGAGCAGGGGTATCACCATGGTCTTCACAAGCGTGCCCACAGCCGCCGTAGCCCCAAGCATGAATGGCGACACGACTGCGGCGGTTACGACTCCCCCAGATGCAGCCAGCATCCCCATGAGTGCAGGTATGACGGCGTACATGAAAGACGTCATCTGGTCCACAGCGCGTGCGGCGATCTCGGCGGACACGGAAAAAGACCTCACACCCAGCACCACCATGACCATGTAGCAGACCGCCCACGCCACGGCGGCAGGGCCGTCCTCCCCCAGACCCGCCCCCAGAAGGCACAGCATCGTGCAGACTACAGCCACCACCACTAGCTCGCCGAGGAGCTTCAGATTAAGCTGGAGCTCATGGATGAGATAACCTACAAGCTCTCTTCCGATCCACGGCAGGTCCATCATGTCCGTTCCATTGGTTGACATAATATGTTTTATGTCAAATGCCGGTAGCCGCTGAGCCACATCATCATCGACTTGCCGCAGGAACCGCTCTATGTCACCGGTGTCGAGCTGCGACAGCTGCTCAGAAGCGGCACGCTCCAGGGCCTCCGAAGACGAAACCGCCCCTTGCGAGGGCTTCACCGCGGGAGTTGCAGCAGTAGCAGCGGCAGCGCCGGCAGCCTGAACGGCCCCTGAGGAGAGCGCAATCAAGGCGATCACCACCGCCGCAACCACGCGGTTCATTGCGGCAACACCTGAAGCACCGCATCGAGCAGGGCGAACATCAAGGGGGCAGCCATGCCCAGAATTAGCACCTTGCCCGCAAGTTCCACCTTGACGGCCAGCGCCCCTTCGCCCGCATCCCGACACACCTGTGCGCCGAAAGCCGCAAGATACGCCACTCCAACCACTCGAAGGACGGTATCGAGGTACGGACGATTCACTCCGGCGGTCGACGCCATGCCCAGGATGGCTGTGATGAAGTCCGCGAGGCGCGACACCACCAGCACGAACAGCACCACTCCCAAAGATACCGACACCGCCACAGCCATGTCCGACCTGGCGCTCCTGAGCAATGATAGGAGCGCACACCCGAGAAAGGCCACCCCGACAACCTGCGCGATGAGCATTGCAGTTCCCCTCATCGTAATCACCACAATTGGAACACAGAACGCACACTGGAGAGCAATTCGTCAATGTGCTGCACAAGCATGAGAAAGACCACAACGAGCCCGGCAGTGGCCACCAAAAGCGAGTATTCCTCCTTGCCCTGCTGCTTAAGGATAGTACACAGGACCGACACGAGTATCCCTACTCCCGCGATCTTGAGCACCAGATCCAGCCCCACCGCCAAGCCCCCCTTACAGAAGCGCCAAGGTGAGCATCCCGCCCAGCAAGAAACCTATCGACGACCAGACCCGGCAGTTGCGCGCCGCGGCGTCCTCAGCCTTCGCTCTGGAGCCTTCTAGCCTCTGGATGGCCAGGGCGATGTGCCTCGCCTGGTCGGCCGCGTCCGACGTGCCCAGGCGACGCCCCAACACCACCAGGGCATCGACCTCACCACGCTGATCGCCCGGTCGGGCGCCGAGAGCCGTCGCCAGGCACTCACCCACTCCTCCGGATTCACCGCCGTCCAGAAGCTCTGCGGCGTGCGCAAGCACCCGGGACGGCGCGCCTGCCGAGGCCAGCCCGGCGCGGCGCATCGCCTCTCCCAGACGGGTATGGCCATAGGATATTTCAGTCTGAAGAGCGGTGAGCGCAGTAATCCATGCCGCAAGCTCGCGTTCCCGCGCCCGATATGATTCGGCGATCGCCAAGCCCAGAAGTCCGCCGGCGCCCACAGTCAGTACCCCTCCAGCCAGCTTCAGCGCCACAGTCATCGCCGTACTCCCCCGACTCGCACGCCGCCCTCGAGCCTGAACGGGCGGGCGATCAGATCCTGACCTGATCGCAAGTGCACAATGCGCTCACAGGTGCCCAGACCAAGCGTTCTTCCGAGCACCACAGCCCGGTCGAAGGCCCCTCGCGCCAGCACCTCGCGTAGAACCGGCCGACGCGCTGCATCCTCCGGGTCCAGAGCGTGAGCCGTGGCTATCACCGCGACCCCGCACCTCGATGCCTCTTCGATCGCGTCCGCGTCTTCATGCCGGCCTACCTCGTCAGTAACCAGAACATCCGGCGACATCGATCGGATCATCATCATGATGCCGGAAGCCTTCGGGCATCCGTCGATCACATCGGCGCGCGGCCCAAGCTCGCTTTGTGGCACTCCCTGGCTGCACGCGGCTATCTCCGAGCGTTCGTCCACGATCCCCACCCTGAATCCGGCAGGCGCGCTGGCGCCTTGACTCGGCTCCCATCCCGGACCCGGTCCCAGGCCACACTTCCAGCTCCACTTGGAACCACACTCAGGGCCTGTTGAGAGCTGCCGGGCGATATCCCGAAGCAGAGTGGTCTTGCCAAGCCCAGGGCCCGAAAGGATCAGAATGTTGAGAACACGGGTCCTATCTGCCGATAGCACGTATGGCATCACCCGGTCGGCCACGCCAGGCATCTCGCGAGCTACTCTGTAGTTCATGCTCGATAGCTCGGTCTGGGTGCGCACCTCGTCACCGTCGAGCACTGCCCGACCAACCAGGCCGACTCGGTGACCGCCGGGGAGAGTGATGAACCCGGCCGATAGCTCTCGTTCCAAGGCGTACACCGAACACTGAGTAACTAGGCGCACTGCCGCGGCCCATTCATCCTCTGTGCAGGCTACAGGTTGTCCTGCGCAGCATAGGTACAAGTC
>DAOTAC010000274.1:0-3277 GCA_035382325.1 Bacillota bacterium
ATCGGTGTACGCCCGCTACATGGAGCTACGAGGCGAGGAATACCCGTTTCCGGAGGACGGCTACCGCGGCGAATACGTGCGGGACATTGCGGCGGGGGCCATGAAAGACCCAAGCGCGGCCCGCCAGCTATCCGCGATGGACGCCGACGAGGCCAGGAAGTTCTTCCGCGAGTATGCGCTCTGCCACATACTGGACTGGCAGAAGCGTTCGCTTTCCCAGTACCAGGTGCATTTCGACAAGTGGTTCTCCGAGCGCGAACTCCGCGCAACTGGGGCTGTAGAGAAGATGATCGGCGAGATGGAGGAGGCAGGCCACACATATAGGGAAGACGGCGCGTTGTGGTTCCGCTCGTCCGAATATGGCGACGACAAAGATAGAGTCTTGATCAAAAGCGATGGACTCTACACTTATGTCGCGCCCGACCTGG
Organism: Bacillota bacterium; assembly: GCA_035382325.1. GTDB lineage: Bacteria > Bacillota > DTU025 > DTU025 > DTU025 > UBA5389. The sequence continues at coordinate 429 of DAOTAC010000274.1, forward strand.
CCTACCATAAAGACAAACTGTCGCGTGGATTCACCAAGCTAATCGACATTTTGGGGCCGGATCACCACGGGTATGAAGGCCGGATGCAGGCCGGCCTGAAATCCTTCGGGTATCCCGACGGCACTCTCGAAGTACTTCTGCTGCAGCTGGTTACGTTGATGCGCGAAGGTCAGCCTGTGAAGATGTCCAAACGGGCCGGGGAGTTCATAACCATGGACGACCTGCTGGAGGAGGTACCCAAAGACGCCGCTCGGTATTTCTTCATCATGCGGAACACCTCATCCCACCTAGACTTCGATCTCGACTTGGCACGCACCCAGAGCATGGATAACCCGGTGTGGTACATCCAGTACGCCCATGCCCGCTGCTGCAGCATCTTCAGGCAGGCAGAGGCGGCTGGAATCTCCGACGACGCCTGGGCCGAGGCGGATCTCGCGCTTTTGGCGGAACCCGGCGAGCTGGATTTAGTACGCAAGATGGCGGCTTACCCCGATGAAGTGCTTTCAGCTGCGCTCGAGCGGGCGCCGTCTAGGATAGCCAAGTACGGACTGGACCTGGCAAGCCTCTTCCACAGTTTCTATAACGAGTGTCGCGTGATTAGCGATGACGCCGCGCTGACCATGGCCCGGCTGGCGTTGGTCGATGCGGCAAAGACCGTGATCGCCAACGCGCTGAATGTCATGGGCATCGCCGCTCCGGAGAGGATGTAGCCATGGCGGAAAGATACTCGCCGGCCCAGGCTCTGGCCGTATTGGGCAGGAGCGCATCGATCGCCTACGAGCGAATGGGTATGGTCGTGATCACGAGTATTGCATGGTATTTCGCGGCTTTGGCGGCTGCAACAGCCGCCGGAGTCACGGTGTGGGCGGTGCCGCTGGCTGTCGTGCTCGTGGCGCCGCTCAGCGTGGCGATCACTTATTTCGGCAACCTGGCCGTTCATCGCGAGGACGCGGGGCTTCGCGAACTGTGGCGCGGCTACACCAAGTTCTGGTTGCGAGGGGTTACGCTGGGCGCGGTCAACTTAGCGATCGTGTTCATCCTGTGGGTCGATATCCGGGCGATCATGGCGGCCAAAGCTACGTGGATACGGATGCTGGCCGGAGCCTGGATATACCTAGGACTGTTCGCGGGACTTTTGTTTATGTATGCATATCCGGTGATGGTGGAGCAGGACACAACCCCGTGGAAATCCATTAGGCGGGCAGTCATTCTGATACTGGATAACCCGGCATACACCCTGACAATCGGGCTTTTGGAGGTAATCCTACTGGCGGTGGGCGTACTTCCGACCGTGTTACTGCTCTCAGGCAGCAAAGCCGCCGGATACCTGCAGATTATCGGAGTTGCGGCGTATGCCGGGTTCAACTCAGTCTTTCGAAACCTGGCCGCTGTGCGGCTGCTGCAGCGCTACGATGCTGCGAGAGAGAGCGACCGAGAGAGACTGCAAAAACAACTGGAGGTGGAGAAGATGGCAGAGGGTATTCCTTCGACCACAGGCAAGCCAGTTGAGATAAGATGGCTCGGGCACGCCTGTTTCCTGATAACTGCCGGCGACGGAACGAGGATACTCACGGATCCATTTGACGAAACCGTGGGTTACGATCTTCCGACCGTGCCGGCCGATATCGTGACCGTGAGCCACGCCCACTTCGACCACAATAATGTTGGAGTGGTTCAGGGTTCTCCGGAGGTCGCGAACTCGCCCGGCGACAGATCCTTCGGTAGTGTTCGTATTCGAGGGGTACGGACATGCCACGACACAAAAGGCGGTGCCCTTCGCGGGCACAACATCGTGTTCATTATCGAGACTGACGACATCGCCATTTGCCACGCGGGCGACCTCGGCCACGTTCCGTCAGACGAGACGGTGAAGAACATCGGTCGCGTCGACGTGCTGCTGATCCCGGTGGGCGGTACATACACGTTGGACGCCAAGGGCGCCCAGGAGGCCGTGCGCAAGCTTGATCCGAAGATCGTCATACCTATGCACTACAAGACCCCAGACCTCAAAATGACTGAGCTGGATACCCCGGAGCGATTCCTGGCAGGCTTGTCCCGAGTTGAGCGTGCCCCAGGGTGCAGCTACACACTACAGGCTTCGAGCCTGCCGCAGGATTTGACCGCACTCGTGCTGGGCTACCGAAGGAAGTGAGACTGGCGGGATAGGGCAGCGACCGCACCGCCCGCACCGCCCGCACCGCCCAGCCGATGCCCACCATTTGCTCCTACGCCTCGTAGATGGGGTTATCGCGGCGCCGTACCTACTAACGGTATCCGAGGAGCTCTGCCCTATGGGCCAGGGTTCCCGGGTGACCCCGACTATTTCGGGGGATGAATGCCGATAGGCGCAAGTCGTGGGTGGTAATGGCCCAGTGCTGGGCCTTCAGTGAAATCGCGTTTAGCTGGGCGTTAGTAAACCTGTAAGGAATGCGCCCGATCTTTTGCGGTACTCGTTCAGAATGTGCCCGGGTTTAGCGGGCTGGAATAATAGCCAGGCTCAAATGGTAATTGTTCGGTGGCCGAGACCCGTCTGAGGGGCCTCTACTGGGGGACTTAGGAGGCGCACCTACGATACCATATTGTGTTATTCGTTTCTACCTGCGGCTTCACCGGCCGTCAGATTCCATAATAAGGAGGGGCCGTCGCCGGCGCGAATTCAGACAATTCGCACCGACAAAACCAGGCAGGATCTGAACAGGTTGACTCCGGAACCTGTTCAAAGCTGACTACACGTTACCCATATCCATGGATCGGCCCGGATACAAAGGCCGAAGCGCGGATACCCACATATTGCGGCTGAACGGGAAAACGCTGATGCCGTACCATCGGTACCCAAACCGCGGGAGCCG
>DAOTAC010000275.1:0-3267 GCA_035382325.1 Bacillota bacterium
AATTCGTGCAGCCCAAGTTGAAGGGCGTCAAGGCAGTGTACGAACCGATTGCTGATGGTTACGACAGATGGCTTGTGAACTCGCTGTCAGCCGGAACAGGGCCCGATCTGTTCTATGTGGATATTTTCTGGTCTCGCGGACTGTTCTCGTCCGGTGCAGTTGAGTCTCTCGACTCGTACATAGCTAAGTCCAAGATGCTCAAGACAACCGACATCACGCCCTCGCTGCTCAACGCGTTTACTTACAACGGCAAGATCTACGGTATTCCCAAGGACTTCAATACGCTCGCACTATTCTACAACCGCGACATGTTCGACGTCGCGAAGATACCCTACCCTAGTGAAAACGATGACTGGAACACCTTGACTGACAAGCTCCGCAAAGTGCAGGCAGGTCTACCCGGGGTGTACGGAATCGCCCTGGCGCCTGAATACGCTCGAATGGGCCCGTTTGCGTACGCAGCCGGTTTCTCGGTGTTCGACTCCAAGGGCAAATCGAACGTAACAGGCGCCCAGTTCCGTGAGGGTTTCGAGTTCTACACCGGTCTTGCCAAGAAGGGCGTAGGCATAATGCCCGCCGACATCGGCCAGGGCTGGGGCGGCGGGGCGTTCGCAGCCGAGAAAGTCGCCGCGTGCCTCGAAGGCGCCTGGATAATCGGGTTCCTGCGCGATCAGTCGCCCAACCTGAATTACGGCGCCACGCTGCTGCCGAAGAACCCTCGCACCGGGCAGCGCGGAAACCTCATATTCACCGTTTCGTGGTCGATGAACGCGCAGTCGAAGCATAAGCAAGAGGCCTTCCAAGTGCTGGAGCTACTCACGAGCCCTGAGGCCCAGCAGTGGGTGCTCGAGCGGGATCTGGCCCTGCCGTCGAGGCAGGCCTTGATCGACAACCCGTATTTCAAGCGTGATGACAAAGAGGCAGCCGCTAACTACATCGTGTTCCGCGGCGCATCCGACGGCAACGTGTTCCCATTTGAGTTCGCCGCGTACGGCGATGACTGGATGACCCCTATCAACCAGGTGCTGTCGGCGGTCATGAGCGGCGAGCAGACCGTCGATGTTGCACTGAAGGAAGCGCAGAAGCGTCTGGATGAGCTCATGAAGTAAGGCGGTGAGCGGTGGCGCCGGCTCTGGGGATGGGTCCTGCTATGCATCGGGACCCATCCGCGGCCGCCCGCTCGAAACTTGAGCTTGAGGGAAAGGAGGCGCAGGCCAGTGAGGCCGCGTGGGGTCTCCCACACCTGGGAGAAGGCTGCGCCATACATCCTGCTGGCGCCTTTCATCTTCCACATAGCCGCATTCTTCGGGTACGCGTTTGCGCGGACCTTCTACTTCAGCTTCACCGAGTACAACTTGTTCGCAAGCCCCAAGTGGGTGGGCCTTGCAAACTACGTGGACTTGTTCAGGAACGTCCAGTTCGGCCGGGCACTGAAGAACTCACTCCAGTTTGCCGTCATCGTGACGCTGGCCCAGACGTTCCTGGCGCTGATCCTGGCCGTGGTGATGAACTCCCGGGTGCGCGGGATCAAGTTCTTCAGGGCGGCCTACTACATGCCCAGCGTCACGTCGAGCGTGGTGATAACCCTAATCTTCATGTGGTTGTTCCAGAGGGGCGGAGTCATCAACTACCTGACCACCAAGTTCATTGAGTATCGTGCGGTGATTGGGGTGTTCTTAGCGTGTCTTGCAGTCATTCAGGTCCTCCTGGTCCTGCGCGATCGTGCCGGAGGATGGCCTGCATCATGGTTCGAGCCGGCATTTCTCCTCATGTCGGCCGCCTTCTCTTTTGTGCTGGTGTTGGCGTTTCAGGCGGCGCGAGTGATCGGCCCCAATCCGAACGTGGAGGCTGTTCGGACAGTGTGGCTGAACACGAGGCAGACTGTGCCCGGGTGGGCAGGAGCGTTGGCCATTCCGCGGCCGTTGGCCGCGATTATGATGCTCAATACTTGGACTACGGCGCCTACAATGATGCTGTTGTTCCTCGCGGGCCTGCAGGACATTCCCAGGGAGCTATATGAGGCCGCCGCGGTGGACGGCGCTGGCCCGGCAGCGGCGTTTCGCCACATAACCTTGCCTGGCCTGCGCAGCGTCACCTTCCTCGTGCTGAGCATGGGCTTGATCAGCACATTGCAGATGTTCGATCAAGTAGCCATCATTGGAGAGCAGGCGCCGAGGGAAGCCGTCATCACATTGGCCTATTTTGTCTACAGCAACGCATTTCCGGGATCGGCAGTACCGAGGATAGGCGCCGCGTCTGCAGCAGCCATTGTGCTGGCCGTCTTTACTATGGTGCTGGTGTCTTTGCAGAAGCGGATCACAAGATCATGAGCCATGGGCGAGGTGCGAGCGATGAGACTGGATGAGGGCATAGCTGAACAGGATCGGCACGCCCAGGCCGAGAACCGAAGGAAGCTTGCGGCCCGGCGCCGATGGACGAAGGCGGCGGCCGTATACGTACTGCTCCTCGGCTTTTCGCTGCTCTTTGTGGGCCCAATGGCGTTTGCCATGCTGTCGAGCTTGAAAGACAACCCCGTTGAGTGGCCTCCGCGGCTGGGATCGCCGCAGCTATCGCCGGCTAACTGGGTCGCGGCCGCGAGACTTGGCGTGGCGGGAGGAGGGAGTTGGCTGTTCGGGGAATTCGCCCGGGGCGCCGTCGTTCCGTTCTCCATAGAGTACGAGGTCGACGAAGGCAGGGAACCGGAGACACCCATCGTGCGTGTGCCGCGGCGGGTTCCCGGCGCCGGGCCTGCCGCCATTGTCGCGGAGCCGTTCGCCGCGGACGACGCTGTCGTCAGTGAAGTTCGTGAGGTCAATCGCGTAACGACTGACGGCGTGGTGCGGGTCACGTACGAGTTCGACATCACACATGCGGGGAGCGACATGGTCTACGGCAAACTCCCTCTTGACATCGAAGTGCCCATGTACCAGAGGTTCGTCCGGGCCACCCTTGAGCCGAACAGGATCGAGCGGCTTGGGAGGGTGCAGAGCTGGAACAACGTTACGTCCGGCGTGATCCCGTATGTGTTCTACAACTACCACAGGGTATTCCGCGAGAACTACAGCCGCGCCACAGGCAAGAACCTCTTCGCCGCGTGGATCCGCAACTCGTTCCTGCTTGCGGGGATCAAAGTCATTACGACTCTGGTAGTAGCTTCGATGGCCGGTTATGCCCTGGCAAGGCTGAAGCTCTTCGGCCGGAACGCCCTGTTCAATCTGGTTCTCTTTTCGGTGATGATCCCGGGGCAGGTGACGTTCGTCTCCAACT
>DAOTAC010000276.1:0-3244 GCA_035382325.1 Bacillota bacterium
TGTCATGTGGGCCCGATCGACCGACGGCGGCGACCCCGCAGTCGGGCTGCTCGGTTATGAGCTGGAAATACGGTCTCAGGCGGGGGGCCAGACCCGCGATATGGGCATTCTGATCCACACCTCAGGCGGGCTGCTTAGTCCTTCAGGCGATGACACCGAGCAGTACATCTCGGAGGCGCTGCCGTTGTCATCCGGAACTCCATACACCGCGTGGATCCGCGCCATCGACCTGTTGGGCAATGAATCAGATTGGTTCGGCGCCCCCTTCATATTCGATCCCGGGAGGCCCGGGGACCCCGGTAAGCCTGCCCTGGAGCCATGGCCGAACGCTGGAAACACCCTGTCGTTTGGGTGGACGCATGCGACAGATGCCAGAGCAGGGGTTCCCGAGTCAGGCGTCGATCTCTACGAGTTCCAGATCAAAGGGATTGACAACCCTCTCTGGGACGTCTTGGATGCCGCGATCACTGTGGACATTGTTGAGGATGAAGATGTCGACCTGGTTGATCCCGACGCTCCGCTGACCGGCAACTGCGTATTCACACTGCCCACCCGGCTGGTTGACGGGAACTACGTGGCCCGGGTCAGGGCGAAGGACGTGGCGGGCAACTATTCCAACTGGGTGGAGTCCGATCCCTTCTCGGTCACACTCGATCGTGAGGGCCCGACCGTAGTCATAATGACTCCAGCTGACACGACTACGACTAACCTATCCACATTCACCTGGACATGGGTAGTCGAAGACGACGAAGACAGCCCGGGGATCAGGGGCTACTGGGCGAAGCTGAACGATGAAGCCTGGTCCTGGACGACAGAGCCTGTCTTTACGTCGTCGCGCCTGCACCGTGGGGCAAACGTGCTTCGCGTGAAGGGCGTGGACAACCTGGGCAATGAAGGCCCTGAAGCCGAAGCGCCCGCGGTCATGCTTGTTGACGCGGTGATCTTCGACGTTCACCCCGAGCCGGGCGCGCACCGGATCAATGAGGTGTCGACGATAGCCTTCAGCGTGACAGGGCTCCATGATGGCACGGTCGAGGTGCTCCTCGGCAACGGACCTCTCGAAGATGCATGGCGACTCTTGTCCGTCTTCAGAACACCGGAATTGGCCCAGTTCTACATCCTGCTGGACGCAGACGTAATGCAGCCCGGAATGCTCACCGTGACCATCAGAATCGGAGATGCCACTAGGACCTGCGACTACAGGGTGTTGAGTGAGCGGACAGGCTTTGGCTTTGGCCGCCTTCGACCAGGCGACCGGAGTGCCCCGATGGAGAAGCGATAGCGGGGAGGTCCTGATCGATCTGGTGAAGGCAGCCGCCGGATCTGTTGAATCCGCAGAATGCTTCGGATTGGGGAGACTTCCCATCAGGGAAGGCTGGTAGAAGACCAAAGGACCAGACTAAGGGAGGGCGCGCACCGCGAGTGCGCGCCCTTCGGTTTGGGGACGTTGAGGGCCCGTCCAGATGACGGCCACAAAGTGAAGACAATATGATACACTGATAGGCAAGTAATAACACTTAATGCCTACAGGTGGGAACAAATCGGAATATCGCAGTAGGAGGTGCGTAAGAACAGAATGAACACTCGAAACAAGTCACATCTGCTACTATTATCGCTTCTGGTCCTAGTCATGTCGTTCGCGGCCCCTGCACTGGCGACGGACTCCACCGCTGATTCTGCTCTGGCAGCGCTGGCACAACAGAAGGCCTCGACGCTCGTGAACGATCTAGGGGTGACAAGCGTCCAGTACGCAGTGATATCCAACGGGGAGATCATCCTTTCAGGCCATGCCGGCGTGTACAGCAGAACCGACGATAGGCCGATCACTGCCGACACCATGTACGGAATCGGGTCTACCAGCAAGGTGTTCACCACAGCAGCGATCATGATCCTAGTCGATAGCGGCAAGGTCGCGCTCGACGCTCCCGTAACCGAGTACATACCTGAGTTCACCATGGCCGACCCGCGCTACCGGCAGATCACCGTGCGCATGCTGCTTAACCATTCATCGGGCCTGATGGGCTCAACCTTCCGCAATGCGTTCCTTTGTAACGACCCCGACCAAGCCGCCCGCGACATGCTCCTCGCCGATCTGGCGAGCCAGCGGCTGAAGGCGGCGCCCGGGGAGTTCTCTGTGTACTGCAATGACGGCTTCACCCTGGCTGAGCTTGTGGTTGAGCGGGTGAGCGGAGAGAGCCTCACCGATTTCATCAGGCACAACATCACCGTCCCTCTGGGGATGGCCAACACGGCCACACCGCAGGATGCGTTCGACCGCAGCCGACTGGCGCGAACATATGTCGATGCACTATATGGTTACGCCGTCGTTGATACCATAGGCGTGATAGGAACAGGCGGCATCTACTCCACAGCTGAAGATCTATGTAGATTCGCCCGCATTTTCATGAACGACCCGGGCGCCGATGGAGCCGATGGCATACTGTCGGTACCGTCCCGCTCGGCCATGGCCGCCTCCGAATATGCCAAAGGCATCTGGCCGGTGCAGCGCTGCAGTTTCGTAGGGTATGGCCTCGGGTGGGATGCGGTAAGCTCATATCCCTTCGACTACTACGGCATGAAGGCTCCTGCCAAAGGCGGCGACACCCAGCTCTACCATTCGACCCTGCTGGTGCTCCCGACGGCCAATGTCGCAGCCGCGATAGTGTCGTCCGGCGGGTCGAGCGCCCTCAACCTGATGGTGGCGAGCGAACTTCTGCAGCAACTGCTGGAATCCAGGGGCATTCTCACTGCAGCCAGGCCCGAGGTGCCGAACGGCAAACCTGTCGCTGCCGTCATGCCGCCGACGCTCCTTGGCCATTCGGGGCTATACGGCGGCGAAGAAGGCCTTCTAACGGTGGATATCTCCGCCGACGGCAGGCTGACCGTAACATCCCTGGGCGAAGGCGCCTCGCGGGCAGCGACTTATACGTATACTGCAGAGGGCGTGTTCGTGAGCGAGGATGGCCGCGCACAAATGAGCTTCGTGACGGAGGCGAATGGACATACGTACAGCAAACGCGTGGCGTTCATTAACATCCCCAGCCTGGGGCACACAGTCATCACCGACTATTTCGCGCAGAGGCTACAGCCTCTTGCGCTTGAAGAGGACGTGCTCAACGCCTGGCGCGCGAGGGACGGAGTGTCATACTACGTCGTGAGCGACAAGTTCACCTCGCAGGTGTACATCGCTGGACCGTCGCTCAGGGTGAGTGTCTCGAAGGAAGAGCCCGGTTATGTTGGCACG
>DAOTAC010000277.1:0-3239 GCA_035382325.1 Bacillota bacterium
CATGCGCGTCCCGGGACATGAGCCCGGGCGCCGTTGTCAGAAGATGCCGCGAGGTTGGACTGGACATAGTAGCCATAACCGACCACAACGCCGCAGGCAATGTCGCCCGAGCGATGGCTGAGGCGGTCTCAGGGCCGACGACAGGGCCAGTGATAATCCCTGGTATGGAAGTGTGCACCTCTGAGGAACTTCATGTGCTCACCCTTCTGCCGGATCTGGCCCGTGCGACCCAGTGGGAGGCTGTCGTGAGGCGCGCGCTAACCCCCGGAGAAAACGTGCCCAAGATCTTTGGCGAACAATGGGTGCAGGATGCGTGCACAGGAGCGTTATGCAGCGACACAGCGCTGCTTGCTGCGCCCACACGTTTATCGCTTGCAGATGTAGTGAGCCAAGTTACTGACCTCGGGGGAGCGTGCATTCCGTCCCATGTAGACAGGGCGGCTTTCAGTATCCTGGGTCAGTTAGGATTTGTCCCAGAAGGACTGGACCTTGCGGGGCTGGAAATCTCCCGGGCAATCAACCGCGAGGAGGCGCTTCTGCGTATGCCGCAGATTGCCCGCTACAGCCTGATATCGTCGTCCGATGCACATTCGTTGGACGAGATAGGCCTGGGCTGTTCGCTTCTTTGGATCGAAGAACCTACCGTGGCCGAAATCATCCTGGCCCTACGCGGAGCCCGGGGCAGACGGGTGGAGATCGAATGAGAGAGCTGTCTATGCACATACTCGATATCGCCCAGAACTCCATCGCAGCAGGCGCGAAAATGGTCAGAATAGACGTAGTGGAGGACCATGCCGCCGACATCATGACCATCACCGTGGCCGACGATGGTTCCGGGATGGACGCCGAGACCGCGCAGCGCATTCGAGACCCTTTCGTGACATCGCGAACCACGCGCGAGGTCGGGTTGGGAATTCCCCTGTTTGCGGCGGCGGCTGAAAGGTGCGGCGGACGGCTCGAGATCATCAGCGCGCCCGGCGTGGGCACGACCGTAAGAGCAATATTCGGCCTGTCTCACATCGACCGTGCGCCCCTCGGCGACATGGCCGGCACGTTGATGGCACTTTCAGTATGTAACCCGGACGTGGATTTCGTGTATAATCGTGTTCAGGGAGATGAATCCTTCCACTTCGATACGAGGGATGTCCGGGCAGAGCTAGGCAGCGTGCCGCTTAACCATCCGGAAGTAGCCGCGTTCATTCGTGACTATGTAGAGCAGGGCGAGGGGAGGCTGGGGCGATGAAGCAAACAGGCGTCGTGCAGAGCGCCCACGGGCCTTATGTGGATGTTCTGGTCAAGCGCCCGGATGCATGCCACGGGTGTGGAGCGTGCAAGCTGGCGAGCGACGAGCCCAGGGTCGTAACCGCCAGGAACGATGTGGGTGCTCTAGCAGGCGATATTGTAGAGATCGAGCTTTCGGGCGCCACACTCATGCGCGCCGTGGGCCTAGCGTACGGCGTGCCGCTGGTCATGTTCATGCTCGGGCTTCTGCTGGGCGAGCCTATCGCGAGGCGAATCGGGCTTGCCATCAACCCGTCGCTGGCCTCTGCAACCATGGCATTCATCTTCCTAGCCGCAGGCTATTATATCATTCACCATTACGACCGTTCGCTGGGAGCTGGCGCTTTCATGTCGGTGGCGACGGCAATCGTCGATTCTGAACAGGTGGAGTGTGCCCCGGAAGGATGCGTTGCAGCCGAGCGATTCAGCGGGTCAGAGGAGAACCGATGAGAAAGGCGAAGATTCCGGATGTAGTAGTGAGGAGGCTTCCGCTCTACCTTCGGGCGGTCGATGATTTCGATCGGCGGGAGCACGTTATCGTATCCTCCAAGGAGTTGGGCGACTTTACGGGCCTTACTCCAGCTCAAGTCAGGAAGGACTTGACATTCTTCGGCGAGTTTGGGAAGCAGGGAATCGGCTATGATGTGAAGTTCCTCCGCAATCAGCTGCGGGATATACTGAGGCTCAGCACCGACGTGCACATCGGCCTGGCCGGATTGGGCAATCTCGGGCAGGCGCTGGTCCATTACCATGTAGACGCGCGTTCCAGGCCGAGGACGAGGTTCTCGGTTTCGCCGGACAGGCTCCGTATCGTGGCTGCGTTCGACGTCAATCCGGCCAAGGTAGGTAGGGCGTACGCCGGCGTTCCAATCTTCCACATCGATCAGCTGGGCGAGAAGGTGCAGGAGTACGGTCTGAAGATCATGGTGAACGCCGTGCCTGCAGAGTATGCCCAGGACGTGGTCGATCGCATCGTTGCGTGCGGTATCAAGTCTATCCTGAACTTCGCGCCTGTGACTCTGAACGTGCCGGAAAACGTGAGAGTGCACTCGGCAGATCTTACGTTGGAGCTACAGAGCCTGGCGTATTACGCAGAGTGATCGGGTGTACGTGCAAAGGGGGTCCACAAGTTGTCGTCGCGCAAGTTACAGGCGATCATCTTGGTAGTGCTGGTACTGGTGGTCGCAGGCGCTGCAAGAGCGTCTATGCAGCAAGAGAAGTCGGAATACTGCGGTTCCTGTCACACAATGAAACCATACTACGAGTCATGGAAGAAATCGAGCCACGCTGACGTGGAGTGCGCAGAATGCCACAGTGATCGGGGCGTGGGCGGTTGGATCCAGCTCCGGCGCGACCTGGGCCGGATGACTCGCGTGGAGAAGTCGGGCGCCCAGCCGGATCTCGACATAGAGATCACCGATGAGTTCTGCCTCAGATGCCACACCAAGGCGCAGAATATCAAGGAAGGCGAATCGCTGATCATACCGCACGGGTTGCACGACGCAGCCGGGCTTGACTGCACGCCATGCCACGGCGGCGCAGTTCACGGCGAAGCCGGCGAAGGCCCTGCCCGGATGACTCACGACACCTGCATCGCCTGCCATGAGGACATAATCTCAGACGAAGAGTCGTGCATGAAGTGTCATAAGAGCGTTGACCTGGCCGAAACCGCCAACATGATCATACCCCACGACACACACAGCTTCATGTCGTGCGGATCATGTCATGGACCGCAGGCCCCGCCGGAAGCCCGGCAGGCCTTCGACATGGGCCACGACCAGTGTGTACAGTGCCACGAAGACATCATCAGCGATCCCGATTCCTGCACCACATGCCATAAGGTGCCGGATGTAGCGGAGACGGCAGACCTCAAGATCCCCCATGGCATGCACGTGTCAATTCCTTGCGGCCAGTGCCACGGGCCCCAGTTGCCGACGGAGGCCAAGGCAGCCTATGCA
>DAOTAC010000278.1:0-3233 GCA_035382325.1 Bacillota bacterium
GGCAGCGTGAGGGGAGCGAACCCAAGCTCAATCGTGAGGCCCCGTTCCTGCTCCTGGCGAAGCCGGTCAGTGTTAACGCCTGTAAGCGCGCGGATCAAGGTGGTCTTGCCGTGGTCAACATGGCCCGCCGTTCCGATCACCGCATGTCTCATGAAACCACATTTCCTCCCGTACCTGACGGATTCCCTGTCTCTTCCCCAGTTCCGCCTGCTCCGGTCGCAGACGGCCTAGCGATTCGCTCGGCAGTCGATGCGTGTCCACACGCGATGGCCGATGCCGTTGCCGTGGCCAGCCGGCCAAAGTCGCGGTCGAATATGGTCCTGAGGTGAAGGCGGATGGAGTCGTCAGCCACTCGGGCCACGACTGGAGGATCGCCCATTCGGAGGCGCCGCTGTATTTCCTCGCACGAGACGCAGCGCGGCTTGATGCACACACTCGCGCCGGGTATCGACACTGTGGGGAGCGAACCCCCTCCGGCTTCGGATGGATCGTCTACGACTGAGATGTCGACACCTGCGGGGTCGACGCGGGCGTGGTCCAGCTCCAGCCGGATCAGCTCGGCGAGTCGCGCCGCCCGCCGGGCGAGAGCGCCCGGTTCCACAGCGAGCATGCTGGCTACGGACACTGATTCCATTGCCGCGTCGCGATCTTCCCATGCAGCAGCCACCGCCGCCAGAGCGCACAGGGTAAGCTTGTCGATACGCAGGGCCCGTGCCAGAGGGTTTCGGGAAATGCGCTCGATCAGATCGGCACGGCCCACGATGATGCCGGCCTGCGGTCCTCCGAACAGCTTATCGCCGCTGAACGTGACCAGATCGGCGCCTGCCGACACAGCGCCCAGGACTGTAGGCTCGGAGCCCATTCCGTAACACGACATGTCCGCCATCAAGCCGGACCCAATGTCGTACATCACCGGAAGACCGGTCTCGCGGCCCAGGGACACAAGCTCAGTGATATCGACTTCCTCTGTGAAGCCCACTATGCGGAAGTTGGAGGTGTGCACCTTGAGAAGCAGCCCGACCTCGGGGTTCACGGCCCTTCGGTAGTCAGAGATGCGAGTTCGGTTGGTCGTTCCGACCTCAACCAGACGAGCGCCGCTCCGTTCCATGATGTCGGGCACCCTAAACGAGCCGCCTATCTCCACCAGCTCTCCCCGGCTAACCAGGACCTCGCGCCCGCGGGCGATCGTGTCCAGGCAGAGCAGGACCGCAGCGGCGTTATTGTTCACCACGTACGCAGCCTCAGCGCCGCACGTGCGGGCGATCTGGATCGCTACGTGGTCCTGACGTGATCCTCGTTCGCCTGTCTCCAGGTCGAACTCAAGATCAGAGTATCCGCGCGCGCAATCGGCAACTGCCCAAGCCACGTAATCCGGCAGCGGGGCTCGGCCTAGGTTGGTGTGAAGGACTATTCCGGTGGCGTTGATCACCGGACGCGGCCCCGGGGTTGCGCACCTTTCAGCCACGGCAGGAAGCGCTTGTAGAACCGCGTCGAGGATCGAAGCCCTGTTCGGGGCGGCCTCCGCTCCTGGGATTACTTCAGTTGCCGCGACTCCCTCAGCCGCCACCTGATCACCGATACCGCCGGCGACCTGATCGCGCGCGAGGCGTTCCAGACGGGCGCGCTGCTCGGAAATGAGCTTCCGTGCCGCGTTCCGCACCGCCCACCGCGGCACGCGTGCCGCCAGTTCAATCGCCACCGGATGCTCAAGAACATCCGAAATCGATGGAATGCTCCGAAGGAAAGAAGACCGAGTCACGCCTCTCCACCTACCTGCCTGATACGTCCATGGATGACACCATGCTCTGCCTAACCCTGGGCCACATGGGCCTTATAGGCCTCCTGGAAACCTCCTGCTATCTCACTACCCTCACACGCGGGCCTTCGCTGCCTGCTGATACTGTCCGGCCCACCACCGCCGCGGTGAGCACGGAGGCGCCCGCTCTGCGCAGCCTCCCCACAAGATCGTCCACTCTATCGGGCGCAACCGCGATCAACAGCCCCCCGGACGTCTGTGGATCGAACATCACCTCGAGCACACTCTGCTCGACATCGTTCGCCTCTACCTTGCCTGCCAGGAAGTCCTGGTTACGCCGCAACCCCCCAGGTATCAAGCCCATCTCGGCATACTCAAGTGCGCCTTCTATCACCGGGATCTGGCCTGCATATACCTCAAACGAAACCCCGGACGCCTCCGCCATCTCCATCAGATGGCCCAGGAAGCCAAAGCCGGTGATGTCGGTGCATGCATGAGCGCCAGACTCCACCATGGCCCGGGACGCCTCGGCGTTGAGAGCCGACATGGTCTTGTAGAGGCGGCGCTGGGCCTGACTGTCGGCCATGCCAGCCATGAGAGCCGTAGACACTGTGCCTGTGCCGAGCGGTTTGGTCAACACTATCACATCACCGGGCTGAGCGCCCCGGTTGAGCACAACTTGATCGGGGTGAACAATCCCCGTAACCGAAAGGCCATACTTAGGCTCGGGGTCGTCCACTGAGTGCCCGCCCACAAGGAGCGCTCCCGATTCCCACACCTTATCAGCCCCGCCGCGAAGAATTTCGCGAAGAGGTTCCATGCCAAGCGAACACGGGTAGCACACTATGTTCATTGCGATCAGCGGCTTTCCGCCCATCGCATATACGTCGGACAGCGAATTTCCCGCCGCTACCTGCCCGAATTCGTAGGGGTCGTCCAGAATTGGCGTAAAGAAGTCACACGTCTGGACGATAGCTATGTCGTCAGTCAACTTGTACACGCCCGCGTCCTCCGAACCCTCGAAACCCGCGATCAGGTTAGGGTCGGTGCGGTGCACAAGTCCGGCCAGAGCCAACGTTAGGTCGCCCGGACCTATCTTCGCCGCTCAGCCAGCTTTGGTCGACAGTGATGTAAGCCTGACGATATCCCGTTCGTCCATGACCCGTCCCCCCCACTTTCCTCGCCTGTATCATACTCTAGTTCAGCCGCCCCAGAAAGTCCACCGTTCGTCTGTTATGGTTACCCTGCTCCATCCTCGATCAGCAGTCGACGTCACGTCAACGAGCCTGACTGATAGGGGTACGTGCAGCGATTGTGGCGCCGATAGGCAGTGTGCCGAATACGAAGTGGGAGTGACTGACTACCGGGCCGGCGACCTGCTTGGGCTCGGAAACGATAGTCACAGGCGAAAAAGGCTTTGCGCAGGTCTTCAGCGAAAGGGGCGTCTAGCAGGGGCTTAGCGAGCCTACAACAAATG
>DAOTAC010000279.1:0-3223 GCA_035382325.1 Bacillota bacterium
GGGCCCACCACGACCATGATCAAGTCCAGGGCGCCGGTAGTTGCGATCTGCGCGGTTCGCACAGGCGTCGGCAAGAGCCAGACCACCCGCTACGTGAGCCAGGCACTGATCGATGCAGGCCTGAAGGTCGTGGCGATCAGGCATCCAATGCCATACGGCGACCTCGCCAAACAGGCAGTACAGCGCTTCGCTACATATGACGACCTCGATGTGCATGAGTGCACGATCGAGGAGCGCGAGGAGTACGAACCCCACATCGACCGCGGCGTGATCGTGTACGCCGGCGTCGACTACGGCAAGATCCTCGAGGCCGCCGAGAAGGAAGCGGATGTGATCTTGTGGGACGGCGGAAACAACGATTTCTCCTTCTACGTGCCTGACCTCATGATCACCCTGGCCGATCCGCATAGACCTGGCCACGAGGTGTCATACCATCCCGGCGAGACCAATATACGCATGGCGGACATCGTGATCATCAACAAGGTCGATACCGCGAAGCCCGAGGATATTGAGGTTGTGCGCAAGAACGTGGCGGCCGTTAATCCGGATGCGATCATCATCGACGCGGCATCGCCTGTCAGCGTGGATAACCCCGGCATGATCCGTGGCAAGCGGGTGCTGGTAGTGGAGGACGGCCCGACGCTCACCCATGGCGGGATGGGCTACGGCGCGGGAATAGTTGCAGCCCATAAGTTCGGCGCGGCATCCCTCGTCGACCCGAGGCCCTTCGCTGTCGGCAGCATCGTGGATACCCTCAACCGTTTCCATCACCGCGAACCTCTGCTCCCGGCGATGGGATACAGCAAGAGGCAAGTTCAGGAGCTGGAGAAGACGATAAAGAACTCGGACGCCGAAGTTATCGTCATCGGCACACCGATAGACCTGAGAAGGGTTCTGAAGATCGACAAGCCAGCAGTGCGCGTCGGCTATGAGCTGGAGCAGACTGCAGGCCCGGATCTGAAGCAGATTCTACTGAAGAAGTTCGCCCGCAAGTCTTGACACCTTAGGCTCGATCTCCGCGGGCCTGTGGAGGTCGAGCCTGGATAGCCAGCGGCGTTCTCCCCCGAACGGGCGATTTCCACCGTGCGCATTTACAGCCATCACCTAACATGGTATGATCTGTATATGACGGTGGGAATGACCGTGGTCAATATCTCGCTGGGGAGGATGAACGATGGCGACCAAAGACCGCATTCGTGCCGCCGCCCGGCGTCCGTTATCCGTGCACGTACTGGCACTTGCCGTGGCGGCGGCCATGTCAGGTACAATTGCGAGCGCCGTAGGCGCATCCACCGCTGCACCCCAAACCCCCGCACCTGCACTGGTGGGAGCTGGCACGCTCAGCCTGGAGCTGAAGGCCAAGTCAGAGGCAGATCCGGAGCTGAGGGTGAGCGCGACTTACCGAATGGGCCAAGTGTCCTCATCCCTCCAATACAGGCCGGGAGGGGCGCTAGAGCTCAAGGCCGGCGCCAACCTCACTGAAGACTGGCGGCAGTTCCGCCACTCGGGATCGCTCGCGTTTTCCGGCAGCATCGACCCTGCCGATCGCAAGGCATCCTGGAACCAGATATCCATGTCCATAGGCAGCCGGGCCCACAAGAACGCTATCTTATGGCAGCCTGAGTCGAAAATGGAATTATCCGTTCGGAGCTATCCGGACAACCCTGTTCGGGACTATGCCGAGGCCAAGTTGACGGCGAAGGCGGGGAAGACGCTTCCCGGCGAGGCTAGACCGACGGTCAAAGGCGAGCTGAGCCTGGGGCACAAGGAAATGCCCGAGCAGCCCAAGTGGACGGCCGACTTCTGGAGTTCAATGATAAGCCTCCAGTGGCGCCCGGTGAGCGACGTGCAGGCCACGGCAAGCCTGTCGGCCAAAGGACGGGCATACCCTGAAGCGTCTCATAAGTCGTACACTACATATGGAGGCAAAGCGGGTGCAACGTGGGCGGTATCCAAACAACACTCGCTTCAGTTCGCTGCTTCTGCTGCATCCACAGTCCGCGCAGGCGACCCATCCAAGGACCGGAGGACTGCCGATGCTTCAGCGAAATGGACACTTAAGACGCCTGCCGCTTCAGTCGCATCGCTTATGGCGGGTTCATTGACTCTCACTGCTCGCGTTACAGCCGGGGCAACCCTTCGGCCGAATCTGCCGGAAGATAACGTGGCATGGAGGGCGGGGGCAAGCTCCGGGCTGGTCTGGGAACTGTCGAAGACTCTCAAGCTATCGTTCGCGGCCGAGACAGCCTGGTCGGGTACTGTGAGCGATGACGACCCGGCAGATGACGACGACCAAGGCGATAGCGACAACGGCAACGACGAAAACGACTACTACGCCCAGCAGTTGCCCGACATGCTGCCACAGAGCGCTCACCCGGACAGCGGGCCGATGCGGGCAACCGCGAGTTCTGTGGGCATAAGCAGCGCCACCGGCAAGGCCACTCACCGCCTGAGCGTTTCAGTAACCGCCGGCCCCTACCGCGGCGTAACCTTCAGCGGCAAGGCGATTACTGCGCGCACAGACGAACTGGGGCAGGGCATCTGGAGCGATGGAGTATGGGCTCCATCCCTGGAGCTCAAGGCATCCTACAAGTTTTAGGGACCAATACGGCTCGTCCGTGTCTTCAAGGCCAGATTGTGTCGACCGTTCGGGCACACTCTGGCCTCCTCGCCTGACTGCTACGACCAGCAGCCACAATGTCACCCATGAACAAGGGGGACGTCATCTTGACCGAGAAGGTACAGAAGAGAGCCTTCGTTATGGACCAGCTTATCGCCACACAGATGACAAACGCGCTGGCCGACCTCACAGGCAGCGTAATCCATCGGATACGCCGGCGCTCGTAGTCGCTGTGGATCGCTCCGGCTGGGCTCGGGCCGGCGTAGTGCTTCATGACGGGCGTCTGCGCGACCTGCCTTCCGGCTGGTACCTAAGCGTCGCTTCACTGGAATGGCCGTTCAGCTGGTCTTGACAGCATGGCCGTCAGACAAAACGGCTGGAGCTGGCATATCGTCGGTCAAAAAGTGACCGTATCTCTGGGCAGATACCCCCGGGGGTATATCACTGAGCCACAGCTGTGGACCTGGCGAGATTGCACACCTGAATGCGGAGTATCTGCGACCCCGAACGCAACAATCGTTACACACCCGCCCGGAGATTCGCCCGGAGGATAGCGTAATCTTAGTGTAGGCTGCTGGGTAGGGAAAAGCGGAGTACAGCAAG
>DAOTAC010000280.1:0-3216 GCA_035382325.1 Bacillota bacterium
GCGGGTCATACCGACAGAGCGATATCGCGAGAAGAGATCATGGAGGGCGTTCGCTACATACGGGATACGCCCGAGGTGCGAGACGTGCTCATATCCGGCGGCGACCCGCTAACTTTGGCAGACGACGCATTGGAGTTCATAATACGCGAGCTTAGGGCCATACCTCATGTGGAAATCATCAGAATCGGAACGAGGACTCCAGTGGTCATGCCGCAGCGCATCACCGAGGACCTCTGCGCCATGCTCAGGAAGTACCACCCGATCTGGCTGAACACACACTTCAACCATCCAAAAGAGATTACCCAGGAGTCGCGCCGGGCATGCGAAATGCTGGTCGATGCGGGCATACCTGTGGGAAATCAGAGCGTCCTGCTTAAGGGCGTGAACGACTGTCCACACATCATGAAGAAGCTAGTGCACGAGCTGGTCAAGATGAGGGTGCGGCCGTACTACATCTATCAATGCGACCTGTCCATGGGGATCGAGCACTTCAGGACGTCTGTGGGCAAGGGCATTGAGATCATCGAGAAGCTGAGGGGCTACACATCGGGGTTTGCCGTGCCTACGTATGTGATCGACGCACCCGGAGGCGGCGGCAAGATACCGGTGGGTCCGCAGTACCTGATATCGCAAACCGACACCCAGGTCATACTGCGCAACTATGAAGGAGTAATCACCGCGTATGCCGAGCCGCGCGACAAGATCAGCGAGTGCCACGAGTGCGGCATCTGCAAGGAGAAACCGCCTCTCGCTACAGACGGCATAGCGGCCGTAATGGACGGGACGGTGTCGAATCTTGAACCAGTCGGACTTGCGAGGAGGAAGAGAGCACGCAAGCACTCTTCTTGACCTCGTGCTGGCCGGCGGCAACTGCGCGGGGGTCGTGGGGCTTGCCAAGAACTGTGGAAAGACCACTACCCTCAACGCATTGATCCAGGTTGCCGCTGAGCGCAATATCGCAGTGGGCATCACATCGGGCGGCAGAGACGGTGAGCTGTATGATGCCATCACGGGTCTTCCCAAGCCACCCATTAGAGTCCCCCGCGGGGCTTTGATCGCGTTGGCCGACTTCACTATCGGGCGTACATCATGCCGTCTTGAGGTCGTGCAGAGGTTGGGCGTTCATACGACGGCCGGCGAGATTGTAATCGCCCGCGCGCTTGAGCCGGGGAATGTGGAAGTGATCGGATGCAACCGAGCAAACGATCTGATTCATGCCGTCAGCAAGCTGCGCAAATGCGGGGCAGAGCTCGCACTGGTGGACGGTGCAGCCGGCCGAACTTTCCTCGCGTCGCCCGATATTGTGCAGACATTCGTGTTGGCCACCGGGGCAGCACTCGACAGCGACGTGCAGGGAATCGCCGATGCCACGCGCATGGCGGTGCATCTGTTCACACTGCCGGCGCCGCCTCCGCGGATTGCGCGCCGCGCGGAGCAGGCCATCGAATCAGGCGTATCAGCCATAATGCGAGCTGACGGCCGCATGGACTCACTGCCATGGCCCACTCTTCTGGGGCGCGAACCCCTTGTGGCTGCTATGCTCAGTAGCGGGGACCTGGGGCTCGTATGCGCGCGTGCAGTTGGCGATGGGCTACTTGCTGCGCTCACATCGCGCTTTCGCGAACACTCTGCACGGCCTGAGGTGTTCCGAGTGGTGGCTGCCGACCCTTCGAGAATCGCCGCCGGCGACCGCGGTGTGAAGGCCTTCGAGGCGGCCGGCGGGGAACTGGCGGTGCTCAGGAAGGCAGGTGTTGCGGCTATCACCGTCAACCCTTCATCCCCGTCAGGGACGATGATTAACCCGTCTGATCTGGTGATGGAAGTATCGAAGCACATCGAAGAACTGCCGGTCTTCGATATGGTGGCGGAGCTTTCGGCATCTGGAGGTGTCATGCTTGAAACTTGATCTCGATATCAGCAAGATAGACAGGTGCAGGGAATGTGCGAGCAGCATTGCGGATCAGGTCATGGAGCACGTACGCAGTGTGACGACGACCTCGTGTGAGCGAGCCGTGCTCCGTCTACTGGGCGTGGATGGAGTAGACCGTGCGGGGGTACCTCTGCCCAATGTGGTAGTAGACATAGCGCACAAAGCCGGGCTCCTCCCAGACGGCATCGCAACATACATGGCTCGTGCCGTCGCGTCCACCGGGTTGTCGCCGCAGCAAGTGGCCGAGAAAGTAGCCCTGAAACAGCTGGACCTTGCATCTTTCGGGAGTGCGCCAGTCGGCGGCGAGCGGGCGGTCGTGTCAGGAGCGGTGTCCGCCTCGCTCGGTCGCATACGCGAAAACGTCGCCAAGCGGCGCGAGTACCTGTCGAGGCTCGATTCCGGCACAGAGCCGCTCATCTACGTCATCGTGGCCACAGGTAACATATATGAGGATGTGGAACAGGCTCAGTCGGCAGCGAAGGCAGGCGCAGACATCATAGCGGTGATCAGGAGCACCGCCCAGAGCCTTCTTGACTATGTGCCCTACGGCGCGACGACCGAAGGCTACGGCGGCACCTTTGCCACGCAGGAGAACTTTCGCATAATGCGGAAGGGGCTGGACAGCGTGAGCGCGGAGATCGGCCGTTACATCCGGCTTGTGAACTACTGCTCCGGCTTGTGCATGCCCGAGATAGCGGCAATGGGCGCACTGGAGCGGCTGGACATGATGCTCAACGACTCCATGTACGGCATTCTCTTCCGCGACATCAACATGAAGCGTACTTTCGCGGACCAGTACTTCTCGCGCATGATCAACGCCTACGCCGGTATTATCATCAATACGGGCGAAGACAACTACCTAACCACCGCGGATGCCTATGAAGAAGCCCACACAGTTCTGGCATCGCAGTTCATCAATGAGGCCTTAGCGCACAGGTCGGGGCTGCCCGATTCACAGATCGGCCTCGGGCACGCGTTCGAGATGAACCCGGAGATGAAGGACGGATTTCTGTATGAGGTGGCGCAGGCGCAGATGTCGCGCGACATCTTTCCCAATGCGCCCCTAAAGTACATGCCGCCTACCAAGTACATGACTGGCGACATATTCCGCGGGTACCTGCTAAACGGCATGTTCAACCTGGCGGGTGTGATGACCGGCCAGTCCATTCAGCTCCTGGGCATGCTCACCGAAGCGATTCACACGCCACACGTACACGACCGATACTTGGCCATCAAGAACGCCAAGTACGTGTTCGGTAGCGCTAGGCATCTGGGCGAAGACATCA
>DAOTAC010000281.1:0-3190 GCA_035382325.1 Bacillota bacterium
CTGTACTCCGCGTTTCCCTCCCCAGCAGCCTACACTAAGATTACGCTATCTCGCGCCTTGTGTTGCGCGCCTGTTGCCTCTACAGCTCGATCAAAGCTCGATCAAAGCTCGATCAAGGCAGGGCCGGGGCCCGACAGGAACTCGGCGCCGGTCTCAGTGACCCGAACCACGTCTTCGGTCCTGAAACACCAGTATATCCCCTCCGCACCGTCTTCCGGCCGGTATGGGTAAACCCCCTGTTCCACAGCAAAAGTCATGCCCGGTTCGAGAATGGTCTCCTGAGAGTGGTGTATCATCGGGTACTCCACTACATCCAGCCCGATGCCGTGCCCGCTGGAGTGGACCACGTATTGACCGTATCCGGCCTCCCTAATGGTATCCTCCGCAACCCGGCTGATCCGCGATATGGGCACCCCAGGTCTCATCGCTTCGACACAGCGCATCACGGAGTCATTGGCTACCTGGGCCATCCTGGCCTGTTCTGCGCTGGGCCGACCGACTATCGCCGTGCGCGTCAGGTCGCTGGCGTATCCTTCTATGTGTCCGCTTATGTCGGCCAACACGATATCACCCCGGCGGATGATCCTGCCTGTGGCGTAGGCGTTGAAGGTAGAATACTTGGCGTCGCCCGAGATGATAGTGAGGTACGAGATCCGGTCCACACCGCGCTCGGCCATGCCGGCGGCGATCCATCTGGCGAGGTCGGATTCAGTAGTCTCGTCCGGCTTTACGCGGGCAAACGCGGCCTCGATGGAGTCCTCCGTCGCCTTACAAGCCTTGCGCAGACGGGACGCCTCCCACTCGGTCTTGATCATCCGGGTATCACAGATAGCGGGGGTGCCGTCTATGAAACTGATCCCGCCCATTGCTGCCCGAAGCTCGTCCAGAAGAGTCAGAGGAGCATTGAACCTGGCCCCTTCGCCGGCCTCTATCCCCACTGTGGCCGGGCTGCCCGCGAGTTCACGCACGGCCAGAGCTGTGGCTGTCGCGGGATCAGCCGCCTGAAGCGGGCCCAGGTTGCGGCTGGCGCTTCCCCAGCAGTAGACGTGGGGCGCCCACGATGTCAGCTGCACGGTGCTCTTCTCCAGTATTCTGAGCACTAGGGCCGGCTCGCCTGCCTGGGGAACGACGCATATCACCGGACGGAATTTGCTCGAGAAGTACCACGTCCGGTATCCGGTCACGTACGTGATGTTCTCAGGACTGGTCAGCAGAAGCACGTCGCACCCGTGCCTCGCCATGTTCTTCTGCAAACGGCCGAGCCGTCGTGTATATTCATCCTTGGCGAATGTCTTGTAAGCGCCCATACAGTCGTCCGTCATGTGCTGCGTATATGTGAACATCCGTGAAACCTCCGTCTAGCTACGCGCCATGACCACGAAGCAGCTCTGCAATCGTGGCGAACTCTTCCTTCAGGCGCTGGTATGATCGGGCAAAGACTCCGAATAGTGCATCGTACATTGCTGTGTTGGCTGAAATCGGGCGATAGACGGCTGTTCTGCGCGTATTCGCGCGGCGAATTGCGTCTACTGCATCCCAACGCCAGACGCCGGCCGCCGCCATAGCTGCCGCGGCGCAGCCCGTCGCCTCGCGAGCGGCGAGCGTGGCCACCGGGCGCCCCAGCACATCCGCCTTTATCTGTTGCCATACACGGTTGGCGCTGGGCCCGCCCACCGATTCAATGATGCCCCACGGGCCGCTCAGTTCTTCCACGGCGTCGAGGTTCTGCCGCAGAGCGAAGGCCACGCCCTCCATAACCGCCCTGACCATGTGCTCAGGCGAGTGCATTGACGTGATGCCAATGAACGCGCCGCGAGCAGAATCATCCCAGATCGGGCTGCGCTCGCCGGGGCCTATATAAGGTAGAAAGACCAGACCGTCGGCGCCTGCCGGGACGCGCTCCACTTTGGACCAGTCCACGCGCATGGGTCCAGGTCTCGTCCCCGCCGCTTGAGACCCATCTCCCAACTCCATGCCGAGAGTGCGGGAGATCCAATCCAGGCAGGCCCCTGTGGTGTGGATCGCCGCCTCGACACAGTAGCTGTGGCCGTCGGCGGCCGGAAAACACATGAGCCTACCCTGAGGGTCGACCGCAGGCTTGGGCGTCTGCCTCATCAGGCAGGTGGACGTGCCCGATATCTCCAGCGTCGGCCGGCCCAGCGCGTCATCTTCGGAGGCAGCGAACAGAAACGCCGTGGCTAGCGAATCGCCTGCGCCGATCACCACCGGAATGCCCTCCAGATCCCGCGGATCCACCGGGCAATTCTCGCCGGTAGAGCCGTTCGCTTCTGCCACTCGGCTCGCGAAGCGACTGTTCGTCACTCCCACCACGGCGAGGGACTTCTTAACAAGCGGAAGCTTGGCCCCGTCCACGCCCATGGCGTCGATAAGCGGCGCCGACCATCGCCGTCTCCCAAGATCGAAAAGCAGGCTACTGGCAGCGGATGTTTCGTCAGTGGCCACCGATCCACACATCCGCATGGCCACAAAATCCTTAGCGTCCAGAATCACGCGCGTGCGTGCGTATAAGTCGGGGGCGTTTCGTGCCATCCATTTCAGCTTGGGCCCGGAAAACGAAGGACTGGGGACCATCCCCGTGATCCCGCGCACGGAGTCGGACCCGACCGCGGCGCAGACCGCGGCGCCGAACTCGGCAACCTCGTCGCGCGCGCGCATGTCCTGCCAGATGGGGCTTAGGCCAAGCGGTTCTCCGTCGGCGTCCACAAACACAGTGCTGGGCGCCATCCCAGTCAGGCCAATCGCGGCAACTTCCAGGCCGGCGGTCGCAGCAGACGCAGCAGCCAGCGCATCCCGGGTAGCCAGGCATGCTCCGGTCCAGTAGGCCTCGGGGTCGTGCTCCACGCGTCCGTCGGAATACCTAGACGGGGTGTAGGTATAACGCCCCACGCCCAGGATCTCGCCGTCCGAGCGCACCGCAACAGCCTTGATTACGCTGGTTCCGATGTCGATCCCGAGGAACACCGCCATGGCCTACGCCTTCTCCTCATTCATAGTCATCCGCGCAAGGATGAAGGTGAACACGAGTATCCCTATAAGGAGCAGCACCGATACTGCAGTGGCATATGAAAACCGCGCGTAGAGAAACCCGTGCCGGTAAATGTGGAAACTCAGTAACTCCGTGCGGTTGCTTGGGCCGCCGCTTGTGAGCACGTAGACTATGTCGAAGGTC
>DAOTAC010000282.1:0-3186 GCA_035382325.1 Bacillota bacterium
GATCCAGCCGGCTATGGTGGCGGGCAGCGATGCGATCAGCCCGAAAAGGATTACGAGCCCCAAGTCGGCGCCGAGGGTGCCCGCCGCGGCTATGGGCCCGGGCGTCGGCGGAACCATGGTGTGCGTGGCGTAAAGGCCCATTGAGAGAGCTGTTCCCAGTACGCCCAGTGAGATCCCACTTGACTGCGATAGGGCTTTGTTAAGCGGAGACAAGATGACGAAGCCTGAGTCGCAGAAGACCGGGATCGACACCACATACCCGGCTAGTGCCATTGCCAGAGGCGATCTCGATTTCCCGACCAGCCTGAGCATGGCCTGTGCGAGAACCAGGGCGCCGCCGGTCTTTTCGAGGATGAAGCCTATGATCGTGCCTGCGACGATCACGATCCCGATGCTCGCCAGTGTATTGCCGAATCCCGTGGCGATTACGTCGATCAGCCCAGGAACGGATTGCCCCAGTTCGTTGACGGTGGGAACCGGCGGCGGCTTGCGTGCCAGGAGCCCTACCGCAAGAGCCGCGATCAGCAGCACCAGAAACGCATTCATCCGTGCCTTCCCGGTGGCCCACACAATGAAGGCTATGGCCCCGAGGAGGATGACAACCAAGATTGGTCCGCTAACCATCTTTCCGACCTCCCGTGTCTGTCGTTGCTTAACCGAGTCAGGCACAAATTGGAGTCGCGCCCTGCCCAGGCAGGATCCTTTGTCATGTAGGAGTTCCCAAAGAAGCGTCTTGTATTTAGCTTAATTCTCCGCCCCGTCAGGCGGGTTGATCCTCCAGTAAAGTGGGTTCTTGACGAGCCTGACGTACTTGCCAGGTGCGAATTCCTTCAGAATGAACGGGCCCGTGCCGATCAGCTTGGTCAGGTCCTTGACCTTGGGGTGCCGATCCCGCCAGGGGCTGAACGTCTTGTAGTTCCATACGCTCTTCCAGATATGCTCAGGAAGGAAGCAGAGATCCGCGTTGTACAGATGCCAGTAGCTTTCAGTGGAGAAGTATACCTTGGCTGTGAGACGATCAGGGGTCTCGACCTTTACGATGTCCTCCACCGAACCGGCGTACCTGGGTACCTTATATTTCTTGAGATACTCAATAGTGAACTTGATGTCGCCGGACGTGAAAGGTTCGCCGTCTTGCCACAGGATGCCGTCATTCAGATGCCATGTGATCACAGTGCCGTGCTTGCCTTTCGAAGGCTCCCAAGTGCTGATCTCCCACTCGCGGGCCATCCAGGGTATGTCCTCGAGAGTGATCGGGTCGACTGCCATCAGGCTATCAGTGATTTTGCTAAGGACTTCTGCTTCATAACTGAGCGTATAGGTACATGGGTTGAGTGTGGCGGGTTCGCCTGTGAGCGGCCAACGTAGCACACCCGCTGTGCCCGATGTCGGTCTGATGCCAAGGAGCGTCCAATGGTTACGCGCGGCGCCTTCGCCGTGCATTGGCACATACCCGGTGAACTTGTCTTTCCGGAAGGCGTCTATATATGGCCGTGAGTATATGGTTATCCAGGGCTGCCGCTCAGCTAGGATTACCTGCGCCTTATCCGCCGCTTCCTTGGCGGTTTGCAGATCGAGAGCATAGGAGATCTCATCGAGCGCCTTATCAAGCTGAGGGTCTTTGATACCTGACTTGTTGTACCCACCTGTGGCGCGTTGTGACGAGTGGAAGAAGCTTGTTAGTGATGTGGGAAACCGGCTCACGCTGTACGCAGCCACATACATGTCGAACTCATGCTTGTCGACCTTAGAGAACATGTCGTTGCCATTCAGAGATAGGGCGTTAACAGGCAGGCCGATGGCCCTGCATTCGTTCGCGATGAGCTTGGCGATGCTTGGCCCGACTGATCCAGATGGGGCGAGTATACTCATCTCTCGCATCGGCTTGCGGGTGGCAGGATCGCGCCGAATCTTGGTGGCGATGTCCATCTTGTATCCCGCTTGATCCAGAATCTCGGCGGCCCTGGCCGGATCACATGAGCGTGCGGGCACGTCGTCCTTGTAGAACGAGCTTGAGGGCGGAAGGAAGCTGGCAAGCGGCAGCACGCTGCTCTGTAGAAGCTCAGTGATAATGCGATCCCGATCCACTAGATGCGCCATGGCTTGACGCACCACGTCTGCATCGAGGGGTTCGCGCCTCATGTTGAAGCACAGATAGTAGACATGGTGCCCGTAGTTGGTCACGACGTCGGCGTTTGGGTTCGCCTTGAGCTGATCGATCCACTGCGACGCCGAAAGACCCGGCACGATGTCGATTTCACCTCGCTCAAACTCGGAGATGAGAGCGCTGTAGTTTGTCTTGATGGGCATGAAGATCTCATCGACGCGTGGACCCCACGGTTCCCATTTGACTTCTTCGTGTTCCTGTGCCATCGCTCCGCCAACGGAGAGGAGTAGCAAGAGCGCCAGGGCTATGCGGAGAAAGAATCCGCTTGACCTCATTACCCTACCTCCTATCAACTGGTGTTTTGGCCCGTTGGGCATGCAGGCTGGAAAGCATGCGCTAGACGGGCGCCTACCAGGCTATGCCTGGCTGTAGCTGGACAACACAGAGATATTAATTCCACAAACGTCTCGGTTCACCTTTACTGACTGCATAAGGCAACGAGATTGCCGACTGACTTCCGCGGCCGGTTTCCCGAACTGACGTAACGCATAAACCAGCCGCTCCCGAACCACACTTAAGCGGGAGGTGGATGGTATGGGATTCAAACTTACACAGAAGGAACAACAGCTTCTGAGCGACCAGCTGAACCATGAGAAGGTGTGCATCCAAAAATACAGCAGCTATGCGCAGCAGACACGAGACCCGCAGCTAAGGCAGATGTTCAACCAATACGCGTCTGAGGAACAGAACCACTACGATACGGTGAGCCAGCTTCTTTCCGGGCAGCCGGCCAACCTAAGTATGGGAGCGGGCGCTGGTCAGGGCGGGCAGCAGGGCCGGTTCCAGCAGCAGCGTCAGACCCAGCAGGCTCAGATGCAGGGTGGGGAAGCCGCTGAGCTACAGGGCGCTGTGGGCGGGGCCGGCATGACGGATCAGGAAGAAGCGGCGATGCTGGGAGACATGCTGATGACTGAGAAATTCGTCTCGGGCGCCTACGATACGGCCGTTTTCGAGTCTGCCAACTCCGATGTGCGCCAGGCACTTCAGCACATTCAGAGGGAAGAACAGCAGCACGGAGA
>DAOTAC010000283.1:0-3169 GCA_035382325.1 Bacillota bacterium
ACGCCGAAATGCATGCCTCCGCGGGCAACATTGGGGCAGGAGACGTTCAGTTCAATGCCTGCTACACCTGGCGCGGCTTCGAGCATTTCTGCCATCTTTACATAATCCTCAACCGTATCGCCGGCGATGTTGGCGATGACCGTTGCGCCGCGCTCGCGCAGCCGAGGTAGGTGCTCGCGGATGAATGCTTCGATGCCCGGGTTTTCAAGCCCGATGGAGTTGAGCATGCCGCAGGGGGTTTCGGCGATGCGAGGCGGCTTGTTGCCTGCGCGGGGCAGCAGCGTGGTGCCTTTGACACATACAGCCCCCACCGTCTCCGGCTCGATAAGGCCTTCGTAGTCGAACCCGTATCCGAATGTGCCCGACGCCATCACAACCGGGTTGGCAAGCTCTATCCCGCCCAGATTCACTCGGAGATCGACCATTGCGTCAGCATCGTCATTTGCAGCGGCGCCCGCATCAACGCAACCTACATGCATCTGAACTACTCCTCTCCACAGGGGACTGGGTTCAGCTCTACCTGCCCGAACGAGAAGACGGGACCATCCTTGCAGACCTTGGCATAGACGGGACTCGCTCCGGGGTCCGTCTTGAGACGGCGTGCGCATCCTAGGCATGCTCCTACTCCGCAGGCCAGGGCGGTTTCGAGCGACATCTCTCCGGGAATCCGGCGTGACGTTGCGAACTGCTCTACAGCCACCATCATCGGCTCCGGGCCGCAGGTGTAGATGAAGTCGATGTCGGCGAGCTCCGAGGCTGATGGTTCCGCCGTCAGCAAGTCGGTGACGAATCCCGTATGCCCTGCGCTTCCGTCTAGGGTTGTGGTGAAGACCTGTATGCTGCCTTCTTGCGAGGCCTGCAATCGTAGCAGGGCGGCTTGCATTTCGCAGGCAGTGTTTGCCCCATAAAAGACCGTTGCGCGGTGGCCATTGTGCGCCAGCATGCGGGCCAGGAAAACCAGCGGAGCGATGCCCAGGCCGCCTCCGACCAGCAGGGCGTGCGGCGATCGAGAGGACTGCTGCTGTGGGTGCGATTGGAGCTGTGACTTGAGCTGCGACTGTGATAGCGATTGCGACTCCGGCAATGTAAAACCTTTGCCCAGGGGCCCCATGACATCGAGGCGATCCCCTAGCTGCACACTGGACAGTAGCGATGTGCCAACCCCGCGCACTCCGTAAAGGATGGTTACAGACCCGCCGACATTGGTGCCGACGTCGCATATGCTGAACGGCCGTCTGAGCAGCGGCTGACCCGGGCGAACGCGAATATGCACAAACTGACCCGGCACGGCGGCCACGGCGATCTGTGGCGCCGAGAGCTCCAGCTCATACAGCCCGGGGGCAACACAGTCCTGCCTTAGCACGTCGGCAGTCTCAAGATAGGGCATGTAATGTCCTCCAATCTGCCAGAGCATTCTGCTAGTCTTCCTGTGAGTCTTCCTGCGAGTCTTCCGCCGGGCCGCCCAGCTGCGAGCCAGGCCAGCTGAGTTACCTTACTACGAGTCCGTCTTGTGCCACAATTCTGCCGCCGACTATCGTCATGCATGGCCAGCCCTTGAGCTCCATGCACTTAAACGGCGTGTTCTTGCCGCGCGAGTAGAACGCGCGCGGGTCCACAGTGCGAACCAGATCGGGGTCGATGACGGTAACATCCGCCGGCGCGCCGCAGGTGAGGGTGCCAACGGTTGCTCTGTTGGCTGTGATGACCCCGGCCGGGCCAATGGTGAATAGCTCCACCATTCTGGCTATGTCGAGCAACCCTGGGTGGACCAGTGTGTCCATGATGACTGCGACGGCGGTCTCTATCCCGGATATTCCGAATGAGGCCAGGCCGTACTCGCAGTCTTTGCTCTCAAAGTGGTGGGGCGCGTGGTCGGTGGCAATGCAGTCTATCAGGCCGGAAGCCAACGCTTCGCGCAGCGCCGCTACATGTTCCTCAGAGCGCAGGGGCGGATTGACTTTGGTATCGGTATCGTAGGAGCCGACAGCCTCGTCGGTTAGGGCTAGGTGGTGCGGCGTGGCTTCACACGTGACCCGGAGGCCTGAGGCCTTGGCCTGCTTGACGGCCTCCAGTGCGCCCTTAGTGGATATGTGGCATATATGCAGCCTGCCGCCTGTAAGGCGCGCGAGTATGAGATCGCGCGTAACCATAATCTCCTCAGCCTCAGCTGGGATTCCTTTGAGCCCGAAGACTGTGGAGTAATACCCCTCGTGCATCTGTCCTGCGGACAGGCTGGCATCTTCACAATGGGACAGGACCGGAATACCGAACAGGCGCGAATACTCCAGCGCATGGCGCATTACATCCGAGCGCAGGACTGGTTTGCCGTCGTCGGATACTGCAACGCAGCCCGCTGACACCAACTCTCCCATCTCGGCAAGCTCCTCGCCGGCCTGCTTCTTGGTGATGGCGCCGATGGGGAGCACGTTGACCAGGCCGACCTCCTGCGCTCGCCGTCTCACGAATCCGGCCACGGCGCCGTTATCGATGACTGGATCTGTGTTGGGCATGCAACAGATTGTTGTGAAACCGCCGGCGGCCGCCGCGTGCGAGCCGGAGGAGATGTCTTCCTTGTATTCGTAGCCCGGCTCACGCAGGTGCGCGTGAAGATCGATGAAACCGGGGCATACAATCTTGCCACGGCAGTCTACAGCATCCGCGCGCATGTCTTCATTATGTCGAATGCCTCCGACAGCTGCGATCTTGCCGTCCTCGATCAGTACATCCAGTATGGCGTCTATGTTATTAGCGGGGTCGATAACCCTTCCGCCCTTAAGCAGCAATCTCATCCTTGCGGCCTCCCATCATCAGGAATAGGAGCGCCATGCGCACGGCCACTCCGTTGGTCACCTGTTCGTTTATGAGCGCTGTGTCGCCGTCCGCGATGTCGCTGGAGATTTCGACCCCTCTGTTCATCGGCCCAGGATGCAGCACGATGGCATCGTCGGCGGCCAGACTCATGTGTTCGGGACGGAGCATGTACAGTTCCGAGTATTCCTCGAGAGAGGGGAAGAGGCCGGTTTGCTGGCGCTCGCGCTGGATGCGCAGGACATTTATGACGTCCACGCCGCGAATAGCGTCCTCAAGGTTGAAGCAGGCTTTGACGCCCAGGCGGTCGAGGCCGGGAGGGATCAGCGTGGGCGGCCCGGCGACGCGGATTTCGCAGCCG
>DAOTAC010000284.1:0-3164 GCA_035382325.1 Bacillota bacterium
CTGGACTTCGCCAACAGTGCCCGCCGCTATCACCTCGCCGCCATGGGCGCCGGCACCCGGGCCTATGTCGATGACGTAATCTGCCGACCTGATGGTCTCCTCGTCGTGTTCCACCACAATGAGTGTGTTGCCCAAGTCGCGCAGTTCCTTCAGGGTGGCGATTAGTCGTGCATTGTCGCGCTGGTGCAGCCCGATAGATGGCTCGTCTAGAATGTAGAGGACGCCCACCAGGCTCGACCCGATCTGCGTAGCCAGCCTGATCCGCTGAGCCTCGCCGCCTGAGAGAGTGCCCGCCTCGCGGTCAAGGGCAAGGTAGTCCAACCCCACATTGCTCAGGAAGCCCAACCTGGCTCGTATTTCTTTCAAGACCTGCCTGGCTATGAGCGTTTCCCGCTCTGTGAGCTGCAGGCTGAGACCCTCAAAGAAGCCCAGAGCGTCGGCTGTGGACATCGAGGAGACCTCGGCAATGGATCTTCCGCCGACGGTCACCGCGAGCGCCTCCGGCTTAAGCCGTGCACCGCAGCACTCGGCGCACGGTCGCGAACTCATGAAACGCTCCAGGTCCTCCCTGATGTAATCGGATGTCGTTTCGCGGTAGCGCCGCTTGAGGTTGGGAATCACCCCTTCGAACTTCGACTCCCAAACCTGCTCGCGCCCGTGCGAATCACGATAACGAAATCGGAAGCGTTCATCGCCGCACCCATATTCCAGCATCTGGCGGGCGCTTTCAGGCAAGGATGACCAGGGAACCGCGGTGTCTATCCCCTTTACGCGGGATACTTCACGTATCCGGCCGATGTAGAAGTCGGATATGACCCCGTTTCGGTTGTAGGGCAGCACGGCCCCGTCATCAATAGACTGGCCGGCGTCGAAAATCAGCGCCGGGTCGAACTCGATGTTCACGCCCAGGCCGGAGCAGGCCGGGCACGCCCCGTAAGGACTGTTGAACGAGAATAGCCTGGGCTGCAGTTCCCCGAAACTGAGCCCGCAGTCAGGGCAGGCCAACTTCTCCGAAAAGACCATGTCGCCGCTGTCGACCACGTCCACTAGGACCAGGCCGTCGCCGAGTTTCATGGCCGTTTCCAGCGAATCGGCCAGCCTGCGCTGTATTCCGGGCCTCACAACCAGCCTGTCAACGATAGCCTCTATGCTGTGAGTTTTGTAGCGCTCCAGGTCGATCTGGTCCGTGAGTTCGCGCGCCTCTCCGTTAACCCTTACACGGGCAAACCCTTCGCGCCTAAGATCGTCGAGCACCTTCCTGTGCTCGCCTTTCTTGCCCCGAACAACGGGGCCCAGCACCTGAATCCGCGCCCCCTCTGACATGTTCATAATCCTGTCGACGATCTGATCCACAGACTGCTGGGTGATCTCGCGACCGCACTTCGGGCAATGAGGTATCCCGATACGTGCATACAGCAACCTCATGTAGTCGTAGATCTCAGTGACCGTGGCCACGGTGGAACGCGGGTTTCTGCTGGCTGCTTTCTGATCTATGGAAATCGCAGGCGACAGGCCCTCGATGTAATCTACATCCGGTTTGTTCATCTGCCCCAGAAACTGACGGGCGTAGGCCGACAGCGATTCCACGTATCGACGCTGGCCCTCCGCGTATATCGTATCGAAGGCGAGCGACGATTTGCCCGAACCCGACAGGCCGGTCACTACTACCAGCTGGTCGCGGGGAATCTCCACGTCGATATTCTTGAGGTTGTGCTCACGCGCACCTCGGATGATGATCTTGTCTTTGCTCAAAGCTGTACGAACCTCCGCCTGAGATCTCTGATGCGATCCCGTATTTCGGCCGCCCGCTCGAACTCAAGCAGGCTGGCCGCCTTCTTCATCTGCTCTTCGAGGTTCTTGATGAGCCTGGCGAGCTCGCGCTCATCCATGCCTTCGGCTTCCTGCAGAGCCTCCGCGTCCGCATCGCTAGGCCCACCCACTCCACGCAAAGCCGCCCCACGCAGAGCCGCTCCGCGTCCAGCTCCGGATCCGCCTCCGCCCCCTACGGCGACAGCTCGCATGCCTTCCCGTATGCCCTCGCCGCCGGCGGCGCGCTGGATCTCGGATAGGTCACGAACAGCCTTCTTAATTGACTCGGGCGTGATACCCCACTCCTTGTTGTGGGCTATCTGTATGGCACGACGTCGGTCAGTCTCGTCTATGGCCTCGCGCATAGATCCTGTAACCTCATCGGCGTACATGATGACTCGCCCATCCACATTCCGAGCGGCCCTACCTATGGTCTGAATGAGAGACGTCGCCGACCGCAGAAACCCTTCCTTGTCGGCGTCGAGTATGGCCACCAGCCCAACCTCTGGCAGATCCAGGCCCTCGCGAAGCAGGTTTATGCCCACCAGAACATCGAACTCGCCCAGGCGCAACCCCCTAAGTATCTCGATCCGTTCCAGCGTATCAATCTCGGAGTGCAGATACCTGACTCTGATCCCCAGTTCACGGAGGTAATCGGTGAGGTCCTCTGCCATCTTCTTGGTGAGCGTTGTCACCAAGGTTCGGTATCCCTGATCCGCCGTACGACGAATCTGGCCTATCAAGTCATCCACCTGCCCCCGCACGGGCCTAAGTTCGACCGCCGGATCGACCAGGCCTGTTGGGCGTATGACCTGCTCCACCACTTGCCCGCTCATAGATCTTTCCCATTCGGCCGGAGTAGCCGAAACGAAGATTACCTGGTTCATGCGCTGCGTGAACTCGTCGAAACGCAAGGGCCGGTTATCGTAGGCCGAGGGCAATCTGAAACCATATTCCACAAGGCTCTCTTTTCGCGAACGATCTCCATTGTACATCGCGCGTATCTGCGGCACAGTCACATGCGACTCGTCAATGAACATTAGGTAATCGTCGGGGAAGTAATCGAGCAGAGTTGCAGGAGCGCTGCCCGCCTCTCTGGCGGCCAGATGGCGCGAGTAGTTCTCGATACCCGAGCAGTACCCCACCTCCTGCATCATCTCCACATCGAACCGGGTACGCTGCTCCAGTCGCTGCGCTTCGAGAAGCTTCCCTGCACCTTTCAGCTCCGAGAGCCTAGCATCCAGTTCCTCCTCAATCGCCGCGATTGCGGCCTGCATTCGCTCCTGGTTGGTCACCCAGTGAGTCGCGGGATAGATGAAAGCAGACTCCCTCTCGCCCAGCATTTCCCCTGTTAT
>DAOTAC010000285.1:0-3125 GCA_035382325.1 Bacillota bacterium
GTCTGCCTGTTCACTATCTCGGCGGACATCTGTCGCCTCTCCTTCCCGGTCTTCCCGCTCTGCCCGGTCCCCATTGCTCTGGTCTTCGTGGTTTGCCTGGGTAGCAGGCACGACCGGCTGATCCCTGGGCCCCGAAGCTCTTAGGTCGGGGTATTCGACTCGCTCATGATACACTCCCGACAGCACATCGAGAAAAGCATTCTCGATGGCGTACAGATCCTTGAGCGTGAGGTCACACTCGTCAAGCTGGCCGTCGGCGAGTTTGCCCCTGACTACCTACTTCACAGTGCCCTGCACCTGCCACGGCGACACGTCTGACTGGGCCCTGACTGCCGCCTCCACTGAATCGGCCAGCATCACTATGGCAGCCTCGCGCGTCTGCGGACGCGGACCCGGATACCTGAAGTCCTTTTCGTCCACTGACTGATCCCGGCCATTCTCCGAGGCCCGCTGATAGAAGAATGACACAAGCCCCGTGCCGTGATGCTGCTGGATCAGGTCAACCACCGACTTGGGCAGCTTGTACTGCTTGGCCAGTTCCACACCGTCTTTCGCATGAGAAGTTATCACCAGCGTCGACAGAGCCGGGCTGATCTTGTCATGCGGGTTCGCCTGCGCGAACTGGTTCTCCACGAAGAAATACGGCCGTTTCAGCTTACCCACGTCATGGTAGAGCGCTCCTACTCTTACTAGCAAAGCGTCGGCGTCAACAGCCTGAGCAGCCGTTTCGGCCAAGTTGCCCACTAGTATAGAATGATGGTACGTCCCCGGCGCCTCCAGCAGAAGGCGACGAAGAAGCGGATGCCCCGGATTGGATAGCTCCAGCAGGCGCATGGGGGACGTTACACCGAAAATAGACTCGAAAAACGGCAGTGAACCCACAGTCATTACCGTAGACATCATTCCGTTCACGAAACCCCAGTACCATCTGGACAGAATCTGCGGTTCGCCGAAGGCAAGACCGTAAAAGACAGACACCGCGGCGACGGCGCCTCCGACGAACACAACAGCCCGTGTCATGCTGGCCCTGTCGCGTAGCCCAGGCACTGCGTAAGCGCCGGCTGCCCCAGCCGCCAGAGCCGCCAGCATCGCAAAGGCATCGCCCCGCAATATGATGCCGATCAGCGCTGCCACTGACAGATTGACCGCCATCGCCATCTCCAGAGACAACAGAGACGAGATGACCATCGACGCAAATGCTGCCGGTATGAGGTACGGAGCGAAATCGGGCACGAGGCTCACCAAGACACTCGCCGAAACAAGGACCACTATGCCGGCTACTGCGCAGAGCGCCAGGCTCCCTTCGGCCGACGACAGCCCAGGGGTGAACCTGCGTACATAGGCGGCCGTATATGCCACCGCCATGGCCGTAAGCGCGACCACGCCTGTCCAGCCCATGATGCTTCCCCGCGAACCCAAGAGGCCCAGATCCGAAAGAACAGCTATCTGCTCGTCAGTCGCGGCGTCGCCCCTTCTGATGATGCTCTGTCCTTTCTGAATGTATACAGGCGGAACCAGGCGGGCCTGCTCTTCGGCAGCTTTCTCCACCTTTGCAAGGTCTAGCGAGAGATTGGGGCGTAGAGCCCCAACGACCACCCTAGACACCGCCTTCACCCACTGAGGCGACAACCCGGCCCGCACCAGGTCGTCAGGAATGCCTGACGCCACCTTCTGTAGGCTGGCATCAGTGATACGGATCTCGCGCATCGTGCGACCTACCAGCGACGTTGCAACCTGCCGTACTGAATCGAACTCATCTTTGGGAATCTGGGCTATGCCCTCAAGATCCGCCGCAGACAGACTGAGAGTGTCGACCGCCCCGCCCAGCTTCTTGGCTGCTGCTCTCGCCACGGTCTGAGGCGTTTTGTCAGAGTCGCCTTCGCGCTCGGTTGCCACGGACTCGAATACAGCGTCCACCGATTCCTCCGCCATATATGAGTACGACTGGCTTATCTCGTAGTTCTCAAGCGAGTTCGGAGCGCTCTTCATATAGGCCTTGCGGGCCTCTTCCCTAAGCTTGTCCGTGGCCACGCGGTTCACAATCGTCCTGGGCGACTCGATGTCCCTCTTAGCGAACTGCCCGACCTCGAGAGCAACAGATTGGGGCAGGACGGCGTACGCAATGATGAGGGACGACACTGCCACAGTAGCCAGCGCTATCATCGCTTTGCCGCCCACAAACGCCTTTATTTTGGAACCCACGCGCTGCGCACGCTGGCCTAACCGCGACTCCATGAGCAATGTCACTCCTCTTCGCGCCGATCTGAGGACACGCCGACGCGCCGTGCATCGAATCGCTCATATGCACGGATGATCCTCTGAACCAACTCGTGCCGTACCACGTCTTGGTCTGAAAAATACACGAACTCGATCCCATCGATGCCCACAAGCACAGTCCGCACTTCCTCCAGCCCCGAGAAACGTCTCCTCGGCAGGTCTATCTGGGTAATGTCGCCAGTGACCACCGCTTTGGACGAGAACCCCAACCTGGTGAGGAACATCTTCATCTGCTCGGGACTGGTGTTCTGCGCCTCGTCCAGTATTATGAAGGCGTCATCCAAAGTCCTGCCGCGCATGTACGCAAGCGGCGCTATCTCGATAATCCCGCGCTCTCTGTAGCGCTCGTACACCTCGAGCCCGAGTATGTCGAAGAGCGCGTCATATAGCGGCCTGAGGTAGGGATCAACCTTTTCCTGCAGGTCGCCTGGGAGAAACCCCAGTTTCTCGCCGGCCTCTACCGCCGGGCGCGTCAGTATAATCCTGCTCACCTGCTTGGACTTGAGGGCCGCGATTGCCATAGCCATCGCCAGATACGTCTTGCCGGTGCCCGCAGGCCCTATCCCGAACACTATGTCGTTGTTCCGGATGGCATCGACGTAATGCTTCTGCCCCACTGTGCGGGGTCGGATCTGCTTGCCCCTTGCCGTCACCTGTATTACGTCGGCCAGCACCGTCGAAAGCGTCTCCGGCCGGCCATCCTGCGCCAACATCACCGAATACCTCGTCTCCCTGCCGGAAATACGATTGCCCGCGCGCACAGCCGACTGCAGATCCGACAGGACACGGAGCACCTTCTCCACTACATCCTGAGACCCTACTACAGTCACCTCATTGGCACGGGCCAT
>DAOTAC010000286.1:0-3101 GCA_035382325.1 Bacillota bacterium
TATAGAGTGCGAGTAGCTGAAGCCATATACCATGGCATCATCGACTATCTTGTGGATGCGGCCGGGCGGAATCAGCTCAAGCCAATCGATTCTGCTGACTCAGACTGGGGGACCGTACGGAAAGTCGCTACTGCTCAGCTCACGCCCGATTCGGCAGTGCTCTATTTCGGCGGACCCACCAACTTCGACGACTCGCTCATGCCCGAGGTGCGAGAGGTGCCGGGCCTGTCCGCCATGGACGCAACGGATGCGCTGACAGCGGTCATGCATTGCCTCATAGCGGGCCCGGGTAAGGACAGCATACTACAGCCTACGATCCCCCGGGGCACTGTCTTACGATGGGTGAGGCTATCGGGCGATCTGGCTTCAGTCAACTTGAGCGATGAGTTCGTATCGAACCACTGGGGCGGCAGTCGCGCGGAGGAGATGACTGTATATTCGATAGTGAATACCCTGACCGAGTTTGCCTACGTCAAGCGAGTGAGACTTTTAGTCGAAGGCAAGCCAATCCAGAGTATAGCAGGGCATATAGACATCGAAGAGCCACTCGTACGGAACCTGTCAATAGTGCATTTCCGGTCCTAGACCCATCGAAAGGATAAACGGGGCTGTATGAAGAATACGTGCCTTTGGGCGCGCAGCGCGGCTAGGCCTGGATCCGGCGCGCCGTGGAGGTCAGATCAGGTGGAGCTGGTTGTGGCCGGCGGAAGGCGCCTGTCGGGCAGCGTCGCCGCCAGCGGGAGCAAGAACGCGACGCTTGCCGTCATGGCGGGCGCCCTTCTCGCGGAGGGTGAAACCCTTATCGAGAACGTGCCCGATATCGGCGATGTGGGCGTCATGGCACGTACACTGCAGGAAATTGGAGTGAGCGTGAAGCGCGCGGGCCCCAGGGCTCTGCGCATACGCTCTCGGCGTGTTGTCCACAGCGAGCCCCCGTACGAGCTGTGCAAGATGCTCAGGGCCTCCAGCCTGCTCCTGGGTCCGTTGCTTGCGCGCAACGGGCGCGCTCGCGTGGCTTTACCCGGGGGCGATCAGATCGGGTCACGCCCCATGGACTTGCATGTCAAGGGCCTTCGCGCTTTGGGGGCTGATGTTGAGGTCGGGCACGGGTACGTTGCAACTCGCGCAAAAAGCCTTGTCGGCGCCAGGGTATACCTGGATTTTCCGAGCGTGGGCGCGACTGAGAACATCATGATGGCTGCGTGCCTTGCGCATGGGACAAGCATAATCGAAAACGCCGCCAGAGAACCCGAGGTAGTGGATCTCGCGAATTTCCTGGCCCTGATGGGAGCTGGCATAAGGGGCGCGGGCACCGATGTGATACGCATAGAGGGTGGTGGCCCTCTGTCGCCCGTAACCTACGGCGTGATACCTGACCGCATTGAGGCCGCCACATTGCTGGCAGCCGGGATCATCACCTATGGAAACGTGAGAGTGACCGATGTGATACCTACGCATCTGGAGTCGACACTCTCCAAATTCGGCGAGCTTGGGGCGGAGATAGAGGTGGGGGCCGAACATGTGGAGGTGTCAATGAGGTCGCCTGTCCGGGCGTGCGACACCAAAACACTACCCTACCCGGGATTCCCCACCGACATGCAGCCGCAGCTTGGAGCCGTGTTGTCCTGTGCAGCCGGCGTAAGCGTCATCACCGAGTCAGTCTTTGAGAACCGCTTCCTGCATGTGGACGAGCTCAAACGAATGGGAGCTGTCATGCGGCTGGAAGGACGGAGCCTGATAGTTGAAGGAGTCCCGCGCCTCACCGGCGCGCGAGTGCGCGCTACGGATCTTCGGGCAGGCGCGGCTCTGGTGCTGGCGGGCCTTTCGGCCGAGGGGGAGACAGTTATTTCCGGTGTGGAACACATTGCTCGCGGCCACGAGCACTTATGTTCGAAACTGGCGGCGCTAGGCGCCTCGATAGGCAGCCGCGATGCGTCCTTCGAGACTGCTGCGGGGGAGGATAGATCGCCATGAATGGTTCATCGGGCTCGTCAGGGCGGCTTGTGCTCTCGGCCCTGACGCCGCACCCGCCGATCATAGTGCCGGAGGTGGGAGGGCCTGATACAGCGCAGGCCCAGCGCACTGTGGACGGCATGCGCCGCCTGGCGCAAATCTTCGCCGAGGCGCGCCCCGACACGATCGTTGTGATCTCGCCGCATGGCCCCGTGTTCTCAGACGTGATCGCCATAACCGGCCTCCCACGAGTGGAGGGAGATCTGAGGCAATTCGGCGCAGCAGTATCGATGGAGTTCGACAACGATCTGGCATTGGCCGAAAGGATCGTAAGCCATGCCAAGCTGCGTGGGATATCGGCCGCTATGATCGAACCCTCGGTCATCAGCCGCCTACGGGCGGCGCGCCGTCTCGACCACGGCACGATGGTTCCCCTCTACTACATATCGCAGGCCGTGTCCGGGTTTCGAGTAGTTCCTGTGGCGATGGGCGTGGATACCCCGGACCGACTGTACATGTTTGGGATGGCGCTTCGGGACGCGGTGGAGGAGGGGGAGGGGCGTGTGGCGCTCATTGCCAGTGGCGATCTGTCGCATTGCCTGACGCCAGGCGCTCCGGCCGGCTATTCGCCGAAAGGCAAGGTCTTCGACGAACGACTGGTGGAGGCGGTGGGCCGCATGGATGTGGGGGCCATTGCTCGCCTGGACGATCGCTTGGTGGAGGCGGCGGGGGAGTGTGGCCTGCGCCCGGTGTTCATGATGTTGGGGGCGCTGGATGGGCTGGAGGTGCAGGCGGAGGTTCATTCATACGAGGGGCCGTTCGGCGTGGGTTACGCCGTGGCGTCGTTTAGGCCGGTAGAGGCTTCGGAGGATGCGCGGCGCTATGACGAACTCCTACGGGGTCTGGAGGAGAAACGTGCTGGCAGGAGAAGGTCGGAGTCGCCGTACGTCGCCCTCGCTCGACAAGCAGTTGAGGAGTACGTGCGCCACCATAAGGTTGTGCATGTGCCCGAACCTCTGCCCGAGGGGATGGAT
Source organism: Bacillota bacterium (assembly GCA_035382325.1). Classification (GTDB taxonomy): domain Bacteria; phylum Bacillota; class DTU025; order DTU025; family DTU025; genus UBA5389. The sequence continues at coordinate 2,988 of DAOTAC010000286.1, forward strand.
CGGGCGGCGGGAGTATTCTGCTCCATCCACAAGGGCGGCCAGCTCCGCGGGTGCATTGGTACCACCGAACCCGTGCGCGCCAACATCGCCCTAGAGATTGTGTCGAACGCGATT
>DAOTAC010000287.1:0-3093 GCA_035382325.1 Bacillota bacterium
GGTTATCCCTGGGTTGGGCACGCCGGCCGTGACAAAGAACCCATCGATGTGCCCATCCTTGAACTGGTTGGCGCTCTCAGCGAATGAGAGGAACTGCTCCTCAACATCTGCGTAGGTCATGCCGTAGATGTCGAGAATCTGACGGGCGTTTGCCTCTGTTCCGCTGCCGGGAGCGCCCACAGAGATACGCTTGCCGCGAACGTCGGCCCAGGTCTTGATGGGGCCGTCTGCACGCACCACGAACTGGATGACCTCGGGGTACAACGAAGCAATGGCGCCAAACGTCTTGATGGGCTTGCCTTCGAAAGTCTCGGTTCCGTTGTAGGCATAGTCCGCTACGTCATTCTGCACCAGAGCGAGATCTGCTTCGCCCTTATTGATCAACCTAACGTTCTCAGCAGATGCTCCGGTGGACTGGGCAGCCATGTTCATCTTGGAAATTCGCTTGTTTGCGATGTTGGCGATGGCCCCGCCGAGCGGATAGTAGGTGCCGGCAGTGCCTCCCGTGGCTAGTATCAGGTCACTCGCGGAATAGACGCCGATCGAGACGGTTAGGACACACACCAAAGCCAGGGAAATTAGAAGAGACTTCTTCAAATCGGAACCCTCCTCGTAAATATGTGTGGCGAGCCCATTGCGATACCGTGCAGGCAGCGCCTCAAACGTGAAAGCATAATTCTCCACTGAATGTCCTCATACCTGCAAGCTGCGGAAGAATTCTTGTCGTCTGAGGAGATATGATACAACGGCGGGAGGCCCAGGGGCTTGCCAGATCCAGGTTTCGGGGGTTTCGCCTTCGCGTTTGCGCAGGACTTTCATTTCCCCCCCCGCCCCGTGAGGCACGTGCCCGGGCCGAGAGACGGTGGCCGACGCAGCGGCATGTGCCCTGCCCGAGAAACGGTGGCCTACGCGGCGTGGCCGGCCTCAGGGGTGCGCGACATCGGCGGTGATCGCGTCCTGTGCCCTACGGGACACCTTTTGGGGCCATCCCTAGATGGAAGGGATTCTGCGTGCACTTATCGCCCACGGTCCTCGCCACACGCCCACTTGCCAACAAAACGAGCACTTTGCGCGGAAGACTCGATGCCCGGGCTACTTCTGCGAGGCGCTTCCGGAGATCGGTCCGGTCGGACGTCAGGGTGGCCGGCGCTGCGGGATACCCTCGGAGGGTATCCGGGAAGCTTTTTTCCGCCTTGGAGGCGTTCGACGGAGATTTTCTGCACAAATGCGGCGCAAAATTTCCGCGCAAGAGACCCTTGCTTACTTATGCTGGGAATACCGCGGGAACAAACGACATTCAGAAGCGAGGGAGGCGTCCCCGGATGGTAGTAAACGAACTTAATGTATGGTACTGGTGGCCTTTTGCTATTTAAGGGCTTGCAGTGACGCCGGGGCTTCCTCGCTATGGCACGCAAGTGGCCCGAAACCAGTGCCTCGGAAATTTTCTTCACCTACGCGGCAGGAAATTTCCGCTTTGCGCCGTGGAAACTGCAAATCTCTGCAGGCCCAGCTAAAGGTGCCCAAGCGCTAGAGCCTCCAAGAGCCAGCGGCCTCAGGCTCAGGGCATCCCTGTGCGACGTCTGTTTTCCTGTCGAGACCGCGCATCACGCGGTTGCAATAGACCACCTGACCTGCACCGGAGCGGCAATAGACGGTAGTCTCTGTCCTCTCATCTGCCGGCGGCATCCTATCTCATCAGCGCTTCCATCTGTGCGCGTGTCCGCCTGGCGAGTGTCCGCCCGGCGAGCGTCCGCCCGACGCGTCCGCCCGATGCGTGTCCGCCTGGCGAGTGTCCGCCCGATGCGTCCGCCCGACGCGTCGATGGGAAGATAGAAATGCCGGGCCCTGAGAAGCATAATCGTTGCACCCGCGTTCCAGACGGACGATGTTTGACACTCCCAGAATGCGAGTATACACTTTTCATAACTGCAGCGAGGAGGTTCGAGCATGCTTCGGATTGAGGGGATCTCGAAGAGCTACGCGAAGGGATCTCGGCGGGCGGTCGATGATCTCACTTTGCATGTGGAGGCGGGGGAGATTTTCGGTTTTCTCGGGCCGAATGGCGCGGGCAAGACTACGACTATCAAGATGATCGTCGGCCTTCTGACGCCCGATTCGGGCAGGATTTCCGTGGATGGTCGCGATGTCGTGCAGGACCCTGTCGGGGCGAAACTCGGGATGGGGTATGTTCCCGACAACCCCGATCTCTTTGACCGGCTCACCGGAGTGGAATACCTGAACTTCATGGGGGATGTCTACGGCGTTCCCGCTGGGGAGAGGGCGAAGCGGATCGACAGCCTTCTAGGAATGTTCGAGCTGAAGGGCGCTGTTCGCGACCTGGTAGCTAGCTACTCCCATGGAATGAGGCAGAAGCTTGCGCTCACGGGCGCGCTGCTTTCTCATCCGAAGCTCTTGGTGCTTGACGAACCCATGGTGGGTCTGGACCCAAAGAGCTCTCATCTGTTTAAGGAGATGATGAACGGGCACTGCGAGGAGGGAGGAACGGTCTTCTTCTCTACCCACATCCTCGAGGTGGCCGAGAGGCTATGCCACAGGGTGGGCATAATCGACCATGGTAGACTCATCGCCTGCGGCACGCTGGATGACCTGAAGCGCCAGGCAGCGCTCGCCGGGGCGTCGGGGCAGGCGGATGCGCGGCGTTCTCAGGGCAAGACTTTGGAGGAACTCTTCCTCGAGCTGACGGAGGGCGAGGACTCATGAGCGGATCGGGCAGCATCTCGCGATCTTTTCGGGCGACGCAGTTCTTCGCCGTGTTTCGGGCGCTGCTCAACGTGAATTTCGGTATCTCATATGGCCGCCAGACCTTCCTTGTACAGAAGAAGCAACTATGGGAACCGATACTGATTGCGTTTGGGATCGGCACGGCGCTAGTGACGATGATGGCCGGGTATATCGCGCTACTCAATGCCATGTACTCTAACGGCGAAGCCCTGGGCCAGGGGAATGTGATCCTAACATATGCAATCACGGCCGGGCAGGTTCTGGTGCTCATACTGGGGCTCTTTTGGGTGATCGGGGGGTTCTACTTCTCGCGCGATTCGTCCATACTCACTCCGCTGCCTCTGCCGGCGT
>DAOTAC010000288.1:0-3087 GCA_035382325.1 Bacillota bacterium
GCTGGCAGAACGGGTCGAACTCGACCTGCCAGATTACCTTCATGCCAGCGCGTTCAAGCCCCAGTTCTAGTCCGCCGATACCCGAAAACAAGCTACCTACTCGCATTTGCCGTCCGATGATTCGCATTGATTCGAATCATTGCTTCCCATCCACTGCGGCTGCATCGCCACGTATACCGCCGCCCTGCATATCGCCTCGGGCAGCTTGTCCTCCAGAATGAGCGCAGTCAGCGTATGCTCGAACTTCCAGCGCGCCGGTCCCGCCGCGGGCGCTTGGCCCCAGAGAGCGGCATAGAACATGTTTTGCGCCCATGCGCCGCGCGAGAGGATGTGGCGCATGGCGTGTAATGCAGGCTCAATGCGAGCGCTGTAGTCCCATGCGGCGCTTGACCCCGCGCCAATTACGTGCTCCGCGACCGCCGCGTCCAGCGCGCGGCCGGTGAGCTGCTCTGTCTGCGTGTCTGTCATCGCGATTTCACCCCGTATCTCTTGCATATCTCCGCAACCCTATGCTGCAGCTCATGGTCGCCTATCTCAAGCCTTCGCCATGCCCGACAAGCCTCGCGGCACTCCTCGGCCGCAAGACGCCGGCGCTTGGGCGCGGGGAGTCGTCGGGTCGGCTCATTCGCCGTCATCGTCGCCGTCATCGTCGTCACTCCCTTCAGGAGGCGTGTCCTTGTCTATCTCAAGGAAACGCGTGGTAGTCCTGTCGAAGTAAAGGTGTACTGTGCCGACCGGGCCATTTCTCTGCTTGGCTATGATCAACTCAGTGATGCCGGGCCTCGCCTTAGTGCTGTAGTAGTCAGCCCGGTATAGCAGCATCACTAGGTCGCCGTCCTGCTCTAGGGCGCCGCTTTCGCGCAAGTCAGATAGTTGCGGACGCTTGTTCCGTCGGGCTTCAACGCCCCTGTTGAGCTGAGCTACGGCCAACATGGGCACCCGGTATTCCTGTGCTATCGTCTTGAGCGCCTGACTGGTCTCTGCGATCTCCAGATAGCGGTTGTCTCGTCTCCGCGGAGGCGTCAGCAGCTGGATATAGTCCACCACGATCAGTCCGAGCTTGCCCTCGGCCGCGACCACCTTCCGGATGGCCCGTCTGATGGCCTGAATCGACACTCCGCTGGGCCCGAGCGGCCAGACGGGCAGTTCTGCCAGGCGGTTTAGCTGGTAGCCCAGTTTGCGCCACTCGCCATCGTTGATTCGTCCCTGTCTCAAATTCCATAGGTCGACCTGGGCGCGGCCGGCCAAAGACCTCTGCACCATGTTCTCAGGCGTGTCTTCAAGCGCAGCGAACAACACAGGATGGCCCTTTTGGGCCGCATTCTCGGCAATGGCCCTAGCCAGCGCGCTCTTGCCCATGCTGGGCCTGGCCCCGATGATCGCTAGTTCGCCTGGCTGGAGACCCGACGTCATGCGGTCCAACTCCTCAAACCCCGTGGGCACTCCTGTTGTCGGACTCTGCGCCTGGACGCGCTGGCCAAGGATGTCCATTACTCTGCTGACCACCTGGCGATATGGCTCTGCCTCTGCCATGGGCGTCGCGCGCTGAAGGTTCATCAGCTCCGCTTCCAGAGCTGTTATGCAGTCCAGATCTCCATCGTAGGCGCTGGTCACAGCGTTCGTGCATATCGCAATCACCCGGCGGAGTAGGGCTTTTTCGCGCACTATGGACGCATAATGGCGCACGTGCGAGGCGGTCGGCACGGAATTTCCCAGGTAGCTGATGAAGTGGGCACCGCCGACCTGTTCGAGCCTACCTGCATCGCGGAGCGTCGACGTCAGCGTAACAAGATCGCAGGGTTTGTTCTCTCGCCTTAGCGCGGACACAGCTGCATAGACCATCCGGTGCGGCTCGAAGTAGAACGCTTCTTCGCCTGGCACGATCTCGATCAGCATGTCGGCGGCCTCGTTCGACTGCAGGGCCGAACCCAGGGCGGCTTCTTCGGCTTCTTTGTCGTATGGCGGGACTCTGTCTGCCATGGCTCCGCACCTCTATCCGCTCATCTTGGCCTGGAGATATTTCCTGGTCGCATCGTAGCCGGGCACCGGGGAGGACTCGCCATCATCAGCGCCGTCGTCGTCGGGCCGATCTCGGCCTCGCGGATCGCTTCTGTCGTTCTCATTCTCAGGGATGCCGTCGACGAACCGGTGCCACGATTCGCGCAGGAAGGTGGCGGGGTTCTTAATCCACCTGGGCATCGTCTTGCGCTCCCGCGTCATGGCGGCGTAATGGCCCGCGGCCTTGATCATATTGTCGGGACTGGCGCCTACGGCAACGTTGACGCACCACTCTTCCCAGGCCTGGCCGTCGTCGGCCCTCTTGGGGTAGGTCTGCATGAACCGAGTGAACTTCTCCGTTACTTCGGGGTCAGCGGCGACCTCGCGCGCGCGCGCGCGTACACTCTCTGTACTACGAATACGTTTATCGAATACGGAGACATTTGCTTTCGGTTGCTCCCGAACGTTTGCATCTGTTGGCCCCTGCGAACACTTGCTTGCATCTGCTTTCGGTTGCTCGCATCGGTTGGCATCTGCTTGCGTCTGCGAGCAATTGCATGCAACTGTTTGCACCTGCTCACAGTCGTTATCATCTGCAGGGGGATCCGGAAAACGGCTTGCAGCCGCACGCGGCGAGTTGTGCTCGGTGAACGTGGCCAGCTCGATATACGGACGCCCGTTGCTCCGGTATCGTCGCAAGAGCCCTGCCGCTGCCAACTCAGACAGCCAGTGCTCCACGTCGTCCTGACTGACCTGCGCGATGCGGTTGGAGAGCGCCTGCGCCAGAATCAGGTGAGGTTCGCCGTGGTATCGGCCGAAGTCGTCGACTTTGACGATCAGCCTATAGAACAACACCTCGGCCTCCATGCTCACCAGAGGCAGCGTGTCGCTGGTTGTTATCGACTCCTTCAGAAACCTGTTAGGCATCGTTCACTCCTCCAGATTGGTTCTCTCTCACGCGCTCTCCCCGCCGAACAAATCCAACACCATCTGCCTCCCCGGCACGTGCTGCCCAAACGCCCTGTCGAGCGCCCGCGCCGTAATGCCGAGCTCCCGGATCCTCGAGTACAGCTGCGCCTGGCACTCCTG
>DAOTAC010000289.1:0-3072 GCA_035382325.1 Bacillota bacterium
GGACCGACCTCGACCCGGGTCCTCGCCCGGACGATGCGAATCAGCAGGTCACGGTCGTCTCCGCGAAACAGATATGCGCCTCCAGGATACTTGCGGCGCGCCACGCAGTGAAGCATCAGCGCGTCGGCGGGTGCCACCGTCCCCACGTATTTCGGGCCGTCATATACGGCCAAGCCCACCGCCTTCAGCCCGTCTCCTTCGTCTGTTGGGTTGACTAGCGTCAACGCCATGTCTCCCGTCTTGTTGATGAGCAGCGCCATGGTTTCCCATGCCCCAGGGTATTGGATATGGCCAAACCCCAGCCGGCTCTGGATCTGAATGGCATCGAGCGTATCTGTGAAACTTCTGCCTGTAGGGGACTGGGCTCGAAGTAGATCGCCGGCTTTCTGCTCAGTAGCGAAGACGAGAGGGGCCAGCGGAATGAAGCGTGTGAACTGTATCGCATGCAAGGCTTCTGTCAGGTCCTCCGGGCTTGCGTCCTTGCTGGTTACCACGTATTGAAGTGTTGAGAAGTCGATCACGCCTCCGACCATAGAACGTATTCTCTGCACAGCCTCCTCCACATTGACCCCGCTCTCCTCCACCACCAGCACCTTGGAGGACGTCTCCTCCCCTGCCCCGGCGCCGCCCCCGGCGCCCCCGCCCAGCCCGCCCATTGCGGGGATCATCACCGACACACGGGGGCGACGGCCCTGTTCAGATACGTCCGTGTCTAGTCCCATGACGGCTATGAAGGCGCGCCTATCGATGTCAAGCGCGTCCCAACATCCCGAGGTCGCCGCCGCCAGGAGTATCAGTACTAATGCAGCGGCCGTCCGGCATGCGCAGCGCATGTTGCCCATCTCAGCGCACCCCGGACACGCTGGCCCGAAAGCGTGCGACTATGGCCAGAATGAGGGTCAGCGTGGTCGTCAGGGCCCCAAGCAATATCCATACGCCTGTGAACTGCATCACCGCCCGGATCCCCTTGAAGGCGGCGGAAGAGACAACCATGGCTATGCCCAGTCCGATCACGAACCAAGGGTGTATCCGCCGCGCCGACGGCGACACCAAGTCGGTCACGGTCTGCGCAGCGCTGTAGAAATAGGACATCGCTGCAACTATCATGATGTTCCTGTACAGCACGGTCAGCGCGAAGTCGAACCTGCGTATTGGGAACAGCCCAGTTCTGGGAGCTACTACCTCCAGGAACGATGCTGCGGGATAGGTCAGAAGGTTAGCGTACGGCCATCCAAACGCCAGGATCGGCATCGCCACGAACGACAAGAATGCGGTAACGGCTGCCAGTGTTCCCGCGATTCCAGCCGCAAGCGCGCTACGACCCGGCGGATTCAGAGCTGGCCCTGCAATGAAGATAAGCTGATAGCCATGGTACATTGCTGCCGCAGCTCCAGCCAGTCGCCACTTGTCTGCTGTCAGATCAGACAGCCTTATCGGCGCCAGGTTGGAAAAGTCGATTCTGCTTCCAAAGAATGGCCAAAACAGGGCAAACAGCAGAAAAGGCGCCAGGAGGTACAAGAGAGCGTCAGTAACGCGTACCAATGTTTTCAGGCCTGACAGTGAAACCAACACGATGATTAGCGCGCTTGCCGCAACGAGCGCGGTCACAGGGGTGGACTGCATCGCTGTGTCGGACACGTAGTGCGCGAACACGGTCACATTGGTCACTGCGCCGCCCAACCAGAAAAGGATGAACGCTCCGCCGACAACTATCGAGAGCGGCCGCCCGATCAGCCGCGGCAGGAACTGTCCCAGACGCTCTTGGGGGAATCTAGTGTGCAAGTAGTACGTTGCCCACACGCCCGCCGCAGCCGGTAACATGGCAATTATTGGCATTGCCCATGAAAGCCGGCCGGACATCGAGTACAACAGCTGAGGCATGAACAGGTAGTTGGCGCAGATGGTATACTGCATGATCAGCCATGCTGCCTCAGGCCAGCTCAGGTAAGGCTCACGCATCTGCCGTGCCCTCCGCCTCTTCTTCCCGCTGCCGTTGGGTCAGTTTCACCGCTAGCGGTTCAGGCACGCGCATAGGTACATCCTTCGCCATAGACGTCCACCTCCACGGTGCTATGGGCGACATGAAGGACTCGCCGAGCACGTCGATGGAGCAGGTGTGGGTGAGGATTATGAGCCCTGCAGTGCTCACTCCGAATATCCCCAATATCGCAGCAGAGAACGTGAATAAGTACCTGACCGTCCGCCATGAAAGCTGATTTTGATAGTCGGGAATCGCGAACGAGCCAATGGCAGTGAGTGCCACTACTATGATCATCACATTGCTCACCAGCTTGGCTTGGGCAGCGGCTGTGCCCAGTATCAGGCCGCCTACAACGGTTGCGGCGCCGCCAACATACGTGGGAAGCCTTACGGTTGCCTCAGCCAGCATCTCAAGGGCGATGTCCATGATCAGAACTTCGATTACGGGAGGATATGGCACTCCCTGCCTGGCCGATGCGATGGTCATTACGGCGTGGGCAGGAAGTATCCCGGGGTTAAATGAGGCGATGCCGATGTAGAGCGCCGGCGCCAGTGTTGCGGCCAGCCAACCGATGACGCGAACACTTCTGAGAAGAAAAGAGTGTATGGCGAGGTTGTAATGATCCTCATTTGCCTGAAAGAGCGTGACCAGATGAATTGGAATTACGAGGGCAAACGGCGAGTTATCGCATATCACCACTATGCGCCCCTGTACGATCGCGGCGCACGCGCGATCGGCCCGCTCGGTTGCAGCAGCCGGCGGAAAGAGCGACCACGTCCTTTTCGAAAGATACGGCACCAGGTATGAGCTGTCGATTACAGCGGCGGCAGTGACGGCAGAAAGACGCTGGATCACAGCGTCTACTACTTCCGGGGAAGACCTGCCCTCAAGATAACATACGGCCACCCTGGTACGGGTATCAAGGCCCGCGGTCAGCTCGCGGACCCTGAGGTCGCGACTCCTTATGCGTTGCCTTACGAGGGAGAGGTTATCGAACAGGTTTTCGGTGAAGCTATCCCGCGGCCCCCTCACCGACGGCTCGGATATTGGGGGGCTGACCTGGCGGCCGACCCTACCTCTCAGGTCAAGCG
>DAOTAC010000290.1:0-3070 GCA_035382325.1 Bacillota bacterium
GATAGCAAGGGTGTACCTTTGGGCCATGTAGCGGCAGATATCCTCGGCCCCGTCTATCAGATGCGATCCTCTGGCCAGGTGATGAAGGTAACGCCGGCTCAGGGTCGCAGCATCGGGAGCGGGAACCGCAGCAGGAACAGGAGCGATCTCGGAGGCGGGAGTCTGAGCAGAAGCACGAGCAGAGGTATGAGTAGAGGCCTGAGTAGAACCGCGCTCCGGCGCGGCCTCGCGGATTTCGGCAAGGAGACGTCTGAAACGCTCAACGCGCAGCTCCGCAGAGGTGGTATTTCCCCTCTCAAGCTCTTTCCAGAGTGCGTCATTCACTACGCGATACTTGGCGAGAATGGAATCAGAGTAGTCTAGGCCGAAGTCACGGAATGTGGTCTCGATGGCATGCCTCTCAGCCCTGTCGTAATCAAAGAGAGTGCCGTCTGCATCCAGAAGTATGAGTTCGTAGTCCATTGTCCATCCTCCACAACATGGTCAGTCAGCATTATACCGCATACTGCCCTGCTGATGTACTGGGGAACACGCCTTTCATTCATGACCGCCGAGTAGCGCTGACTGGGGCCTAGTTCGCTGAAGTCACCGGCCGGAGGAGATCACGGCGCAATAGCGAAATCCCAAGGGCCGGTCGAAGCTTGACTGCCGGAGCCGACCAACGGGGCGGCCTATGTTCGAGCGAAGAGGTCGGCCAACCTCGGCATCAAACAATCAGAGGTGGGACATGTTCAGGATCGGGGAGTTCTCCAAGCTGACTCAGGTCTCCGTTCGTATGCTGCGGCACTACGATGAGGTTGGGTTGCTCAGGCCCGCCCAGATCGATGAGGCGACAGGCTATCGGCTCTATTCCGTTCAGCAGATTCCAGCAGTCCAGAAGATCGTCCTGCTGCGCAACGTGGGCTTCGGTATTGCCGAGATCGCCGCGGCGCTGGCAGACTGGGACCGGCAATCCATCACGCAGCGCCTGGTGAACAAGGCGCGTGAGATCGAAGAAGCCATTCGTCTGGAACGTGAACATGCCGCAAGAATAGCCGCCGCCATCGACGATCTACAGACGGGCAGAATTGCGGTCCACTACAATGTGACGATCAGAAGCATACCTGGTTACCAAATCCTGTCGCTGCGAAGGACGATCCCCAACTATCACTGCGAGGCAGTCCTGTGGGACGAGTTGTGCGCCTTCGTCAGCAGAGAAAGGGTTGAACTGCATCCGCGCGGCGGCGCCATCGCGTTCTTTCACGACGATGAGCACAGGGACTCCGACGTGGATGTTGAGGTCGGCGTGATCGTCAGCAAGCCTGGGGACAACAAGGATGGATTCATCTATCGCGAAACGGAGAAGGTGGACACCATGGCCTGTATCATGGTGTACGGCCCTTTTGAGAATATCGGCCCATCGTATCAGTCGTTTGCCTACTGGTTGGAAACACACCAGCACTACGCCATGCATGGGCCGGTCCGGCAGATCTGTCACAGGGGGCCGTTCAACGCTCAGAATTCGGACGACTACCTCACCGAGGTACAAGTGCCTGTCACAAAGCGACTGCGAGACGCCGTTCCATAGGCGAGCTACTCCTGCCGTTGACTCTCACATTGTGTCAGGGTTTATCATGAGTCCAGAAACGCGAGGAGGTCATGATATGGAACAGCTATACGTGAAACCCATCGGACGAATCGTGATCAACGAAAACGGCATGTTCGTTAAGGTTGAACCGCAGTATACCCCGGCGCTCAAGGAGCTGGACGGTTTCAGCCACTTGAACATCTTCTGGTGGTTCAGCAACCTCGATAACGACGTGTCACGCAGCGTCCTCGAAGTGGATCGCCCGTACAGAACGTCTCCAGCCGTTCTGGGTACATTCGCAACCCGTTCCCCACAAAGGCCGAACCCAATTGCCTTGACAGTTGCGCAGATTATCCACATCGATCACAAGAACGGCATGATTCAGGTCGGCTATACAGACGCAGACAATGGTAGCCCGGTGATCGATCTGAAGCCCTATACCCCAAGCCTCGACCGCGTCGAAAACCCCTCAGTCCCGGAATGGTGCCGCCACTGGCCGAAAAGCTTGGAGAAGTCGGCAGACTTCGACTGGGATAGCGAGATGAACTAGCACCTGCTCATCGCCGTGGCGCCCTTCGCCGACCGCCGTTCGCAAGGTGCCCGATGCTACTCCACCAGAGACTCCCCACGTACCGTTCGCTTGTGGTATCCAACTCCCTGTTGCATTGCACGAACGCGGGCCACTCCATCTCCCGGGAGCGAGACTCCCGGGGGTGGCCCTACTTGAGCCGGCGGCCATGCGACTGCGATGCGCTTGCCACGCGACCGCGATCGGGTGGACACCGCGAACGTCCGCCATCTACCGTCCATTTCCTCCACCGTAGATGTTGCCGCTGGGATCATGGCGTTCCACGTGTTGCCTCTCGGTATTGCGCAGGTCATCCTTTGTAGCAGATGCCTTGGCCTCGCTGTACTCTACCCACTGCTTCTCAGGATCGAGCTTCCCCGAGCGCACATGTTGCTGTTGCCTGACCCGCAGATTCTCAGTCTGCCCGACGTATTCCACCTCGCCCGTCCTCTTGTTAACGTGTCTGTATACGCCCGGCGAATCCGGAATGGTGCATCCCGAACCTTTGGTCTGATCGGTCTTCTTCATACGACCCCTGGGAATCGCCGACTTGTCGCCGCAAGACATGCGTAGCACCTCCCAATTGGCGAATAAGCTGCAGCGTACGCGGACCTCGCCAGTGATCATCTCCTGCGCGTGCTGCTTCTCGGCATCCAGTGGAGACCTGCTTCTGGGCGCATCGGCAAGTGCCTTCAGCTTGGCTGAGCCGAAGCTAACCGAAGTGCACGCACCGCCTACGACGCCATGGGGCAGGACAACCAATATCACTATCATTAGCCGTTGATCTGTTATGTCCTCCCCAATCTCGGTGGACATGAGTCTTCATCGTTGTACCTCGATGGCCTGGGTCACGCTCCCGGCAGAGGTGCAGCAGATTCCAAACGCGTAGCGATACATGCAAGGCTCTGACCACTGCCAGCTTGAAGGAAGATGCA